>JBJSZW010000184.1:0-3433 GCA_046090565.1 Gammaproteobacteria bacterium | reverse complement strand
ACGGATAAATCCGGGGGCTTTACGCTTGTTTTTGGTAAAACAATGCTATTTTGTGTCTGGAGACACCGATTATTTTTTGGTGATTCATGTGAATGATATGCAACAGTACAATGAATTCTCGAGAAAGGTGTTTGCTAATGAGCCAAACATCAAGGTTTTTAGAACCATGTTTTGTATGAACAGAATCAAATACTCGACTAAAATAGATTTGGAATAAATTTTTAAATTTTAGAATAATGGAAATGGGCTGAGGGAAAATTGCGATGGGATTAACGGGATTATTAGAAAAAATTTGGCCTAAAAACAACCCCAGCACTCTAGAGGATTTATTGGCCAGCCTTTGTGTTTTGGCCTCGATAGTGGAGGCTCGAGATCCCTATACTGGGGGGCATTTGTGGCGCGTCGCCCAAATGAGCCGCTTGGTGAGCGAGGCCATGGGTTTGGAAAAATCTGCCGTCGCCCGAATTAGCTTGAGTGGAATACTGCTAACTTAAAGCCAAATAAAAAATTTTTGAATCAATAAGTTAACCCTCATCCGCCCCTTCGGGGCACCTTCTCCCAAAATTGGGAGAAGGTGGCAGGAAGTGCCGGATGAGGGTTAATATCGGCTTAAGTTAGCAGTATTCAGCTTGAGTGCTTTTTTACTTTAGAACCTTTGGGGACTTTTGCATCGCCTCAATAATTAGAAGCAGAGGCAGATTTAGATTTAATTAGGGAAAATGTGCATGATTATTCGAAATATTTATCAAAAAGTTTGCGCTTGCATTAAGTATTTAAAAAATTAAAATCTTAAAGATTTAAAGACCAATTTTTTCTTCTGTTTCCTCTATTTCAGCTGTTTCGGGCTCTTGCTTTTTTTCTTTTGTTTTTTCTCCCTGCGTATTTTTAGCAGGGGCTGCTGGTATTTTTGAAAGCATTGAACTGTGTTTAAATAATTCAGGCCCTAGTTTAGGATTAAATTTCAAGCCTGCAAAACTTAAAATACTTGGCGCCAGGTCTAAAATTCCATAGGCATCTGAATTCCTTTTAGCCTGCATTTTTGCGGTAAATTGAAGACCCAATAGGGCTGAGGCTAATTTTCGATTATTATTTTGATCCAATGCCTCTTTAAGCTCGGTGGAAGGAGGTACTTTTTTCGAAAAAATACAATGTGAAACATTCCCCTGCCTTTTAATCGCAGCACAAAGGATATCTTCTCCAAAAGGAGACAAATGATTGGATACAAGATTCAAATGCGTTAAACTTCGGTTACGGATTAAAATTTTAGCCAATGTATAAGCTGCTGCGTCCTGTAAGCGATTGCCTCTTAAAATTAAAGTATCTAAAGTTTGAGAAGAAGCCCATTTGGAGCATAAAAATAAGGGCGCCAAAACATGCATAGCATTTGAGCGTAGGCCATTCGCCCTTAAAGACAAAACCCTGAGATCAGTATAAGTGGAAAAAATATTAACGAGTTTAGCCAGAGCGCTATTATTGATATGACAAGAGTGTAAATAGATGCGCTGTAATTTTTTTTTTGAAGCAAGAATTTGTTGAAGCATTTCAAATAAGTGAGGATCTTGTAAATCATAATGCCTCAGTCGGAATTCTACGATAGAGGTATTAGCAAATAGAGCGGTTTTTAGTTGGGTCCACTGCGAGGTGCTGAGCATTCGCCTGGGGTTACAGAAGCCAATGCGGCTGATGCGGTTGTTTTCAATATTATTTAAGAGTATTACAAAATTATCGTCGTCCAAATCGTCTCCTTTCCTATATTTCCACCCCTATTTAGAGCCTATCTCAAATTTGCTAAAAAATCCATTCTTGAAAAATTTTAGAATCGACTTACAATGTGATGTTAGGGAGCCTAAGCTTCGCTTCCGTTTACTATTTAAACAATATTTCAAAATTAAGTAATCAAGGACGAATTATATGAATAAAGACATGAGATTGTTAAGATACTTTGGACTGCTGATGGGCCTAAGCCTCAGCACGCCAGTGGTGTTTGCTGAGGCAGAAGTTAAAGTCAATGGCTTTGTCAATGCGGGTTCACTCATTTCTGATGTTGAGCAAGTCGGTTATAGAGATGTCTCTTCTGCAGGTGGCGTGCTTGTGATCCGTAATAACTCTAAACGCCCCTTGTATGACTCAAGTATCGGTAGCCGAGCCAATTTTGATTACCCCTCTTTATTAGGCGTTCAAGTGGAATCCAAATTCAATGACAAATGGTCTGCCGTGGGCCAATTGGTTTCTACAGGCTTGAATGACTATAAAACCGAAGCCGAATGGCTCTTTGCTAAGTACCAGGCCAATGACAAATTAAATTTTCGAGCAGGGCGCTTAAGGTTTCCAGCATTCCTAATGTCTGAATACCTCAAAGTCGGATATGCCTACCCATGGATCACCCCTCCTCGTAACGTTTATGTCCAAATCCCCAATGGCTTGGCCAATTTTACCGGTGTTGATTTTACCTATAACACAGTAGCGATGAATCAAGACCTAGGTTTCTCTATGTTCACCGGTGGTTCTGATACTGAAATTACAGCCCCAGGCAATGAAAAAATAACCCTTCAAAGCAGAAGAGCCTTAGGCGGTAATTTAACCTTTGGTAATGAAAAGCTCTCTGTCAGGGGCGGTTATGCCTGCGGTAACTTTACGTTCAAAACTTTGCCCACACCTGTTCAAATGATTAAGAATTTTATGAATGGCGGTGTTGTAGCTGCGACGGCAGTAAGTCCTCTATTAGCACCAGTTCAAACTCATTATGCTTCTGCAGGAAGTTTGGGTCAGGGTGGTTATCCTAGCTTAGCTACTTATTTGGATATTCAAAATAAGTGGGGTAATTTCTGGGGGGTGGGTTATAAACTAGATTGGAATAATGTTTACAGTTTAGGTGAATTTACTCGTCGAAGAATCGCGGGTTGGTTGCCAGATACCTATGGTTGGTATGCAACCTTAGGCTATAGAGTGACTGAACAATTGTTACCAACGCTAACATATTCACAGTACCGAGTAACGAGCATGCATAAATTGAATGCTATTCCTACTGAGTTGAATGCGACGGCTTTCACTGCTACAGCACCAACTTCTCCAGCACCTAATGTCGCGAGTGTTCTGGAAGCCTATAAGCTCGCCCTTCAAGGCTTAAAAGACTACTACTACACTGCGGAAGACACCTGTATTCTGGGTGTGAAATACGACATTGCAGATGGTGTGGCTTTAAAGGCCAATTACAATCGCGTGATGCCAAAGAAGGGAACACAAGGGTTGTTTGATACAAGACCTGCCAAACGCCATGTGAATATCTATGGTTTGGCTGTGAATGTGGTATTTTAATTAATTCAAGGGGAAAAAACATGATGAAATCTATTTTAAATACGATATTTGCTTTGGCCCTAACTGTCGCTTCAAGCAGTGCTTGGGCGGCAGTGGTGGTGATTGTGAGCGCATCCAG
>JBJSZW010000183.1:0-28146 GCA_046090565.1 Gammaproteobacteria bacterium | reverse complement strand
GCTGCATAATAGGCGCTGGGCCTATGATTGCCGCTCAAGCCAATACCTCCAAAAGGCAAATTGCTACTAGAACCTGTGGTCGGCCGATTCCAAACCAAAACACCTGCTCGAATTTCTTGTTTGAATTGCTGCCAGAGCTTTTCTTGTTCGCTAAACAAGCCGGCTGCCAAACCATATGCTGTATGATTGGCCCAAGCCAAGGCTTTTTCAAAGTTATCGTACCAAGCCAATTGTAATACTGGCCCAAATAGTTCTTGATCTGGAATACTGGCTATTTTATTTTTATAAAGGTTAGTGACATCCAAAATGCCAGGCCTTAAAAACAAGCTGTTCCAATCTTTTGGCGACAAATCCAACATAGATATTGCGCCCAGTTTTATTAAATTATTAAAAGCTGCTAGTAAATAATCCCTGCTTTTTAAATCAATAATAGGCCCCATAAAAGGTTCTGGATCTGTATTCCAAGCCCCTATTTGTAATTTTCCTATTAAATCTATAAAAATATCAAACATTTTTCTATTTTCTGGACTGTCTAAAATAAATACGCGCCTTGTACAGGTGCATCTTTGGCCCGTGGTAATAAACGCAGCTTGTAGGAGCTGATAAGCACCTAGTTCAATGTCTTGTAGATCATGAATAATCAAGGGATTATTCCCACCCAATTCTAGGGCCAATATTTTAGAGGGATAATCCGCTTGCTGCCTTAGAAATTCACGGCCCACAGCAGCACTACCCGTAAAATACAGGGCCTGAGTATAAGGATGTTTAAACAGGGCCTGAGCAATATCCGCTTCGCCATAAATTAAATTGATCACCCCATCTGGCAACCCAATGTCTTGCCAAAGTTTCATGTACAATTCGGCTACAGCAGAAACTTTGGGGCTGGGTTTAAAAACAATCGTATTACCGGCCAATAAAGCGGGTATAATATGCCCATGCGGCAAGTGCAGGGGAAAGTTAAAAGGACCTAAAACCACAGCAACGCCATGCGGTTTGTGTTCAATTTCAGAACGAAGGCCATCTTTTTCTTGGGCATGCTTGGGGTATCTTTCCTCCGCACTTTTTTTACTGATTTCTAATTTATTAATGGCTGCTTGCACTTCCTGCAAGGCCTCCCACTTGGGTTTACCCATTTCTTTTGAAATCATTTCTGCCAAGAGGGCGCCTTGTTCTTTAAGATTTTGATTAAATTTTAATAAATATTCATAGCGTTGTTCTAAATTCAAATTGGACCAATATTTCTTTGCTTGCCAAGCTGCCTCTAGGGCTTTGTGCACTTGTTCGATACTGGCTGCATTGCCTTCCCATACTTTTTGTTGGTAGGCAGGATCACAAGAAGCATAAAGCAGGCCTTCGCCGTTTACCCATTGGTTATTAATAAAATTCTTACCTAACATAAAGTATTTTTTCCTGTTTTTTGAAAATTTTAGGAAACATAAACCCTGCTCCCAGCATTTAAATTCAATTGTTGCCAAGCGAATTCTGAAATATTGATTTCATCTGTATTTAAAAATTCAACTTCAGCTTGCAAGGCCTGAAAGCCTTGTTCTGGATGAACCCAACTTAAAATATATTTGTTTTTAATTTTTTCTGTAATTTTTGAATCCAGATTTTTGTTTTCTTTAAAAAAGCCTGCTATTTTATATTTTTTTGTGTTCTCAACTGTTTTTATACTTTTTGTCCTGCATTCTAAAACCGGGCCGCCATCGAATATATCCACATACTGATTAAAAACAAAATTTTCTTTTTTTAGTAATTTTACAGCGCCTGTGGTGTCTTGATGAACTTGGCCGATGACTGATTGAGCCTCTTTTGGCAATAAATGCACATAAATTGGAAATTTTGGCATTAAATCCATAATGTATTGCTTGCCTGGAAGAGCCGTCATGGCATCTGCTTCATCAAAATCGATGTTAAAAAATTGCCTTCCTAGAGCATCCCAAAAGGGGGATCCGCCTTTTTCATTGATAAAACCACGCATTTCCGCTATCATCAACTCTGAAAACTGTTTTAGATGCTGGGCAATGTAGGCAAAACGCACGCGAGACATCAAACGCCCTAAATCGCCCCTGCGGTAGGCGGGCAATAAAAATAAACTGCATAATTCACTGGCATGCTGGTAATCATTTACCAATTCTAAAATTTGATGTTCAAAATGTTTGTTTAAAGCATAATTGTTTTGAACGATAATATTGATTTTATAATTAAAAAAAGGCTCCGTATGGCCTGCACTGGCTTCTATACCACTTAGGCCAATTAATTGACCTGTTTCTATTAATTCTAATGCAAACCAATAAAATCTTTCTTGGCTTGGTAACAAGTTTTTAAAACTGGCTTCAGTTCTTTCTAATTTTTCTTTGAGTAATTTTGTATTTCTGGGCATAGAGGTAAAACCTATCCCTACGGCTTTTGATAATTTTTTCAAAGCCCCATAATCACTTGTTTTAACAGGCCTAATTTTATACATGGTACAAAAATCCGGGTAAATTATCGAATATTTTAGTAATCAAGGCATAGCGTTCTGCCATACTTTCTATGCGCATGAATTCTTGATCGCTGTGTAAACGCCCACCAGACACCCCTAAACTATCTAAAACCACCATGCCCTGGTGAGCCAAATTATTACTGTCTGCCCCCCCACCATTCGTTTGATATTCTAAATTTTGGCCCAAATCTCTAGCCAAGCTCTGCTGCCATTTAAACCAAATTTGTTGTTTTTTATCGAATGCTTTAACCGGACGATTCCAATGACCCTGCAATTCAATTTTGCAACCCGAACGTTCCATCACATTTTTTTTAATATCAGCAAATTGCTGCTCTAACCAAGTTATTTCTTCTTGTTCTTTAAAGCGTACATCGAGCATTAGCACCGTATAATCCGGCACGGCATTCACCACTCGCCCCCCTTGGATTAAACCGACGTTTAAAATAATATTGCTGTTTTGAGTATTTAAATCATGCAGGGCCAAGGTGAGTTCAGAAGCTGCCGCTATCGCATGTTTGCCTTCTTTGAAATTACGCCCCACATGGGCTGATTGGCCCTGAACTAAAAATTGCCATTTCCCACTGCCATAACGCCCTGCCGAAACATCACCTTTTAAATTAACAGCAGGTTCAAAAACCAGGGCAATGTGCTGGGGATTGCTGTATTTTTCCAAATAATATTTGGAGCCTGGGGAACCTATTTCTTCATCCGGATTTAACCATACTGTCCAGCCAATCAAATGATTCAAGGCTGGGTTTGATTCCAGATATTTTAAACTCTCCAGCAATAAAAGCAGCCCGCCTTTCATGTCTGCCACCCCAGGCCCATAACATTCTGTTTTTTTCGGGTTTACTTTGAATTTTTGAAATTTAGAATCTTGGGGAAACACCGTGTCATAATGTCCAACACACATCAATTGTATAGGCGCTTTGGGGCGTTTGCTGAAACTCAGTAATTCGCCCAACACATGGTTTTCAATTTGTCCTTGTAAATTTAAGTGCTTAAAACCAGGCAATTGACGCCTGGCATGCTGATGGGGTTTTAATTCTAAAAAAGCTTTTTCTAATACATCTGCCATTTTTTTTAAACCCAAGATGTTGCGAGAACCCGAATTCTGATCTACCCATGTTTTTAAAACTTCTAGCCATTCCTTGCTTAAGCTCATTCTGTATTAATTCCTGCTAACGTTAGTAACCACCATTAATGTTCTTAGTTTTCTCATTATTTTAGCCAAATGAATTCTACTGTGTACATAAATTAAAAAAGTAAAAGAAAAATGTCTGGCATCTCCTTCATCCACATGTACATTTTCGATATGGGCTTCTGCATCGGTGATTATATTGGCCAAAGTAGCCAAAACACCACGTTTGTTTAAGACGCTGATTTTTAATTCTATCTGAAACTCACCACTGACTTGTTCTGCCCATTGTACATAGATGTATTTTTCAGGATTTTTTTCTAAATTCGCAACATTATTGCAATGCTCCCTGTGGATCACAATACCTCGCCCAACGGTAAGACTACCTAAGATGGGATCCCCGGGAATCGGTCTGCAGCACCGGGCATAATTCACCGCCATGCCTTCTGTCCCCTTTATGGCCAATGGATTTATTTGGGTTAAAGCCAGTTCATTCGGCCCTAAATCTACCATCAAACGTCTGGCTACCATGGGGGCAATGTGTATACCTAAGCCAATGGCCTCATACAGATCATCTAAGCTGTTTAATTTTAATTCTTTGAGTACTAAATCTACTCGGCTATTACTAATATTCTCTAATTCTAGGCTCTGGGTGCTTAGGGCTCTTTCGAGTAAGCGTTGACCCAAAGATCGGGCTTCGTGGATTTGTTGAGTTTTAAGCCAGTGGCGAATATTGCTGCGAGCCTTGGCCGTTACCACAAAGCCTAACCAAGCCGGATTCGGATGTGCGCCTGTTGCTGTAATAATTTCAACGGTTTGCCCACTGTGTAATCTGGAACTTAAGGGCATTAAACGGCGATCTATTTTTGCTGCAATACAAGCATTACCTACATCTGTGTGCACAGCATAAGCAAAATCTACACAGGAAGATCCACTCGGCAAACACATAATGTCGCCATCGGGTGTAAAAACATAGACTTCATCTGGGTACAAGTCAATTTTAACATGCTCTATAAATTCTAAGGAATTTCCAGCATTTTGTTGAATTTCCAAAATTAAACGCAGCCATTCTCTGGCTCTTTGCATGGCATCGTGTCCAGAATTCGATCCTGTTTTGTACAACCAATGCGCGGCAATGCCATTTTCTGCGACACGATCCATGTCTTTACTGCGAATTTGTATTTCTACAGGCAAACCATGTTGTCCTATTAAAGTCGTATGTAGGGACTGATAGCCATTGAGTTTAGGTACAGCAATATAATCTTTAAAACGACCATGTATGGGCTTGTAAAGATTATGCACAATGCCCAAGACTCTATAGCAATCATCCACTGAATTGACAACAATTCTAAGCGCATACACATCCATAATTTCTGATAAAGACAAATCTTTATTGCGCATTTTTTTATACAAGCTGTACAAATGTTTTTCACGACTTGAAATTTGATCAAAAACTACTTTTTCTTGTTCCAAGCGTTCCTTGACTGCTTGTTCAAAAGATAAAATCAATTCTTTACGATTACCAGTTGATTTTTTCAGAGCTTCTTTAATAATTTTATAACGCATGGGGTATAAGTGTGCAAAACCCAAATCTTCAAATTCTTTACACACCACACGCATGCCCAAGCGATTCGCAATCGGCGCATAAATCTCTAAAGTTTCTTTTGCAATACGTTTTTGTTTTTCCAGCGGTAGGGCCCCTAGGGTGCGCATATTGTGTAATCGATCGGCCAATTTTATCAAAATTACACGAATATCTTTGGCCATGGCCAACATCATTTTTCTTAAATTTTCGGCTTGTTGTTCAGCCCTGCTTTCAAATTTGATGAGAGTTAATTTACTCACGCCATCTACTAATTCAGCTACTTCTTGGCCAAAATTTAAGATAATGGCTTCTTTTTCTAAAGGGGTGTCTTCTAAAACATCATGTAATATGGCTGCTGCAATACTTTGAGAATCCATGTGCATATCTGCCAATATGCTAGCCACTGCTAGAGGGTGGGAAATGTAGGCTTCACCGTCGGATCGCAACTGTCCATGATGGGCACTATGGGCTAATTTATAGGCGGTATGAACCAAGGACCGCTGATCCGCAGCCATGTACTTGGCCAATTTTTTTTCTAGGGTAGAATAACTTACCGTGGATTCTTCCTGAACGCCCACAGCCATGCTCATCCTTTCTTATATCTTATTGTTGTAATTGTACTTGTGAATCATTATTCGCTTGAGCCCCCTTGTTTCTCAATAGCCCTGCAGCAATTTCACGAAAAGCGACCACGGTAGGCTTATCATTTTCCCAAGGCACTAGAGGATTGGCACCACCAGTCATTAATTGCCTCGATCTGGCACTACCCACCAGCACCAATTCAAACCTGTTTTTTACGTGTTCTAAACAATCTTCTACAGTGATACGAGCCATAAATATAGACCTCTTTAAAATTTTGAAATCATGCGATAAAAAATATTGCGATTGAACTTTAAGCAACCATGCTTAGATTATGACACAGTTATAGTCAGTCCAGCAACTAATATCCAAATACTACTACAGCTCTTCTAGATCCTTCAGTCAATTAACTCAATAATTCTCTTAAGATAGCTTGCTGTCTTAAGCCTTGTTTTTCTATTTTGAGTCTCTCTGCTATGATTATTGCTTTTAGGTCGTCATACGCTCTTTCAAAATGATCGTTACAAATCAGATAATCGTATTCCGCATAGTGACCAATTTCTATTTTCGCACCCTGAACCCTCTCTTCAATCACTTTTGGACTATCTTGATTTCTGTGTTGAAGTCTAGACAATAAGGTATCTATATTCGGCGGAATAATGAAAATACTCACACAAGACATCAACCGTCTCAGCTGCTCTGCCCCCTGCCAATCGATCTCTAAGATTACATCTAGGCCCTGTTTTAACTGAGCGTCTACCCAAGTTTTAGAAGTACCGTAGTAATTATTAAAAACTTCAGCAAATTCTAAAAAATCGCTTTTTTGAATCATTTCTTGAAATTTTTCTCGACTTACAAAATGATAATTCAAACCATCTTGTTCCAAAGGCCGTTTGGGACGCGTAGTATAAGAAACAGATACTTGTAAATCCTGCAAATCCTGAACAACCGCATTTACCAAAGTTGTTTTACCTGCCCCAGAGGGAGCTGAAATTATGAATAAATTACCCAAAATGGACATGCACTATCACCAAGATTAAAAATTTTAAGATTTTTCTAAAAACTACCTCCTATAAGCATAGCAGAAAAGGCTATTCTTATTGAAGCGCAAATCTGTTAGAATGAGCAGCTATGCGCGTTCTAAGTTTTAATTTTAATGGTATCCGTTCCGCCACTCGAAAAGGCTTTTTTGATTGGTTTCTTAAACAAAATATTGATATTGCCTGTTTCCAAGAAACCAAGGCTCAACTTCATCAATTGCAAGACGATCCCATTTATTTTCCAGAAAGCTACCATTGCCATTTTCACGATGCCCTTAAAAAAGGCTACAGTGGCGTGGCCATCTACAGCAAACAAAAACCCCTGCGAGTTCAAGACAAACTCGGCTTTAACATTGCAGATACCGAAGGCCGCTATATCCAAGTAGACTTCCCGAAATTTTCTGTGATTTCTTTGTACCTGCCTTCGGGCACCAGCGGGGATGAACGTCAAACCATCAAATATCAGTTCATGGATGCTTTTTATAAAATTTTAAATACTTGGGTTCAAGATAAAACTCGTGAATATATTATTTGTGGCGATTGGAACATTGCACACAAGCCGATTGATCTTACCAATTGGAAGGCCAATCAAAAAGAATCTGGGTTTCTACCCGAAGAACGCAGCTGGTTGGATAAAGTTTTTGGACAATTAGGCTGGGTAGATGCCTTTAGAATATTAAATACCCTGCCCGAACAATACACCTGGTGGTCCATGCGCTCTAAAACGGCTCGGGCCAAAAACGTAGGCTGGAGGATTGATTACCAAATCGTAACACCAGGCCTAAAAAATAAGCTTATCAGCACTTCTATTACCAAAGATCCCTATTTTTCTGATCATGCCCCTTTATTGCTTGATTATGCCATTGAATCTTAAATCACAAAGTTTTAAATATCTTTTCGATATAATTTTCAGGGCTAATAATTTCTCCAGGAATGTTTAGTTCTGCTTTGGCAGCTTCTAATGCTCTTTCTTCTCTTGCTAAGGTTTTTGGATCGCTTAAATCCCAAGCCACTTGGTACAGCTTTTGGCCCGTTTCAGGATGTTCCACGAAAAAATCTACTTCATGGCCTTCTTTTGTTTCATAGTAATAGATTTCATGACCCTGACGTTTTAAATCTAAAAACACCAAATTTTCAAACAAATGGCCGTAATTATCATTCACTGAAAAAGAATAGGCTTCTGCCAAACCAGGATCCACCGCATAGACTTTTTTTGGATTAACTTGTGTTTTTCTTAAAGATTCATTGT
The DNA here is from genome assembly GCA_046090565.1 of Gammaproteobacteria bacterium. Taxonomy (GTDB): domain Bacteria; phylum Pseudomonadota; class Gammaproteobacteria; order UBA6186; family Azoamicaceae; genus JBJSZW01. The sequence goes on along the minus strand of JBJSZW010000183.1, from coordinate 20,070 downwards.
ACATGGGAACAGAAAAAATCAAATAGGCATCTTCCAAATAATCCATGTAATCGTACAACAAATTTTTTGAGACAGAAATATTCTGGCTTTTGGTGTCATTGTAAAATTTATTAACTGAAAACCCGGCGCCTCTATTTTTTAAGAGAGTCTTGATTAGATATTTGATTAATTTTATATTTTTTATTTCATGTCTTTCAACAACATCTCTTAAAATTACCACCTCAACATAATCTTGCAAAATTCTTTTTCTATCTAAATTATTAGCATTTAAAACTTCTGGAAAGCCCCCTTGATGCAAATAGGTTTTCAAAATAGCATATAAAATATCTTTATTTTTTTGAGAAAATAGGCCCGTTTTTATATTTTTGATTAATGGATTTCTAGAATATTTTAAATATTCAGTAAAGCTGTAGGGCCAGACTTCTGTTTTCATACAGCGCCCTCTTAATTCTGTTGCAATTTCTTTGCTTAATAATTTGGCTGAGGAGCCTGAAAGGTAGATTTCTATATTTTTGGTATCAAAAAAACGTCGAATCACCAAGGACCAATTTTCAACGTTTTGAATTTCATCCAGAAAAAAATAGCATTTCTCTTCATAATTTTGTGGATAAATCGCATAAAAGGCCTCTAATAGGCTTGCTAAGTCTCCTTGAGAACAAGGCAATAAGCGATCATCTTCAAAATTCAAATACAAAATCTTATACATGGGTATTTCGTGGGTTTGAATTAAATCGGCTATTTTTTCAAACAAACAAAAAGTTTTACCCACACGGCGCATGCCAACAGCCGCCTGAATTCTTTTAAGATCCGGGCCTAAAGTATAGAACTGGCTTTCTCTGGGGTTAAGAAATGCTAGGCCTAACTGAATAACTTCTGCCTGTTCTGCCAGCAATGTTTTTAATAATTCAGAATTTGAACCCATATATAAATCTAACTTATTTGTTTTTTGTATCAATGTACAGGTACAATTTTAGCAAATATTGTCTTAAAAAACAATTTGTTTTTTTGATTCATCGAGGCGGCACCACTGAATCGTTGCAGGTCTATTAAAGGTAAGCGTTCACCTGTAGGTGCTGGTATCCGTGCCAGCCCTATATAAAATCTTCTTTAAAACTGAATTCTGTATAGCATTTTGCTTTGGGCCGGCACAGAGACCGGCCCCTACAAATTTTTGGCATTTAAAAAAAGACCAGACTAAATGGCTACCTTAGAAAATTCCCTATTTCTTCATAACCCAATTGCAATAAATACGCCTTAAACTGCTTTTGAATCTCTATAAGAGCTGCTTGAGTTTTGCCTTCGAATCTTAAAACCAAGCTTGCCGTGGTATTAGAGGCTCGAATTAAACCGAAACCTGCATCAAAATCCACCCTTAAGCCATCAATCGTACTGATTCTAGCACCTGGAAAGTTAGCATTTTTTTGCAGGTTTTGAATGATTTTGAATTTTTCTGATTCAGGAATTTCGATCACGATTTCAGGCGTTGCAGCCCCTTCAGGGATGGTTTGAAACAAGGCGGAGGCACTTAAATCCTGACCAGCTAGGATTTGCAATAACTTTGCCCCTGCATACAAGCCATCATCAAAACCATGGTTCTCTTTAAAAAAGAAATGCCCACTGAATTCACCCGCTAAAATGGCCCCTGTTTCTTTCATTTTGGCTTTAATCAAGGAATGCCCTGTTGCACAAATTTGGGGCTTACCACCATAGGTGCTAATTTCTGGAAACAAATAGGGGCTGCTTTTAACATCAAATAATACTGTTTCTTGGGGGTTTTCTTTTAGAATTTCACGGGCAAAAAGCATCAAGGCCCTATCGGGGTAAATCATTTTACCTTGATCATCCACAATGCCTAATCTGTCTCCATCGCCATCAAAAGCCAAGCCTAAATCTGCTTTGAGTTCTAGGACTTTTCTTCTTAAATCTTCTAAATTTTTAGGTTGACCCGGATCCGGGTGATGATTCGGAAAAGTGCCATCTACCTCTGCATACAAGGCTGTTACTTCTGCACCTAAAGCTTCATAAAGATCTTTGGCCAAAACCCCAGTTACCCCATTGCCACAATCCACCACTAACTTTATAGGTCTAGATTTAAACAAAGGCACAGAAATAGTTTGCTGAATAAAATTAATATAATCTTTGATAATTTTACGTGTTTGGTAAGTGCCTATCCCTTGTTTATAAGCCTGCTTTTGTGTGCTGTGGTAAATATTTTGTATGTCTTCCCCATACCAAGTTTTATCATTTAAAACTATTTTGAGCCCATTATAATCTGGTGGGTTATGGCTGCCGGTGAGCACAAAACCCGTTGATAAACCCAGATATTTTATTGAAAAATACAATACTGGCGTTGGTGCCAAGCCAATATCTACAACATCACAACCCGTGTTTAAAATACCATCGTTCAAAGCGGCTAAAAGCTCTGGGCCAGACAAGCGCCCATCTCTGGCCACCACAACTTGATTAGTGCCTGCTTCCTGGGCAAAGCTGCCCAAGGCCTTGCCTATTTCCCTTAAGACTGCTGGGGTGAAATTCCTGGTGACAATGCCCCGTATATCGTAGGCCCTAAAAATACCTGAATCAATATCAATTCGATCAATCATACGCATGCCTTTAAATTAATTAACTCCGCTGTGTCCAAAGCCACCTGTGTTGCGCTCTGTTCCCAAAAATTCAGTGACTACTTCCAGCTGTGCTTGCACTATAGGTAAAAATACCAATTGAGCCATGCGATCCCCTGGTTGAATCGTAAAAGTCGTTTGGGAACGATTCCAACAAGAAACCATGAGTTCACCCTGATAATCTGAATCTATTAGTCCCACCAAATTACCCAAAACAATCCCATGTTTATGCCCCAAACCGGAGCGAGGTAAGATCACCGCAGCCAATTGGGGATCGGCAATATAAATGGCCAGTCCTGTTGGAATGAGGAGCGTTTCTTGGGGCCTAATTTCAATGGGCTGTTCCACACAAGCTCTTAAATCCATACCAGCGCTACCGGGGGTTGCATGGCTGGGCAAGGGCCATTTACTGCCCATTAATGGGTTGATAATTTTGACTTGAATGGCTTTTGGATTATCCATGTTTGATCCTTAAAATAATTCGATGAAATACTGTAACAAGGCGGGCTCAAAAGAGCTTTGCTTGCCGCTTAAAGTTAATTGGCTGCTGTAGCAAAGCCATTCTGATTTATCTGTGACCAATAGGCGCTTCATACCCTCTGGCAGGGGTTTGGCTGTTTTAGCCCTGGAAATTTTCTCTTGGGTAGTACTAGAACTGGCTATTTTTTCCCAAATTTCCAAATTCATGGCCCAGACATCTGTACTTTTGGCACTGTCCCTGGATTTTAAACGAGCCTGTATGATCCAATGCGCGTCTTTCGAACTTTGAGCCAAACGCCAGCCCTTGGCCTCTAAAGCCTGGCCTAGGTGGCCTAGAAAATCTCGCCCAAATACAATCATACCTGGATCCAAATAAATTTTTTTTTCGCCATATAATTTAGTATTTAAGTGAATTTTGGGTTCCAGATTAAAAATCGGCATTTGGCTTATTTTTAATGGCTTGGGCATGCAAGGCATTGCATTTTTCTGCCCCAAGTGCGGTACACAGGCCTGTAAGGGCAGCAGCACGAAACAAATCAGGCCTAATAAAAAGCCCAAAGAAGCCCATATTCGGGCCAATATTTTGGGTAGTCGCTTTAACATCTTTGACAAATCCTTCATTAAAAGGTATAAATCTACCCTATAAAGAAAATTTATACAATTGCTTGCAATTAACCATTGATCTTCATTAGAAATTTTGATATAAGGTCAATTTAGTATTTTACAGAGGGAAAAACCATGTCGAGAGTTTGCCAAATTACAAAAAAACGCCCCATGAGTGGCCACAATGTATCGCACTCCAATATTAAAACCAAAAGAAGGTTTTTGCCTAATTTGCATTGGCACCGTTTTTGGCTCCCTACCGAGCAGCGTTTTGTTCGCTTATTGGTTTCTACCAAGGCCATTCGAACAATTGATAAACACGGTATTGAAGCTGTACTTGCAAAATTACAAGCCTCGGGTGACGCTAAAAACGCATAATTACTCTTAATATTTTTATTATTTAAAAATTATTTTAAAATAGGACCCTTTAGCCATGGCAAAGAAACAAAAAAAGACCCTCATTAAATTAGAATCAACGGCAGATACTGGTTATTTTTATACGACCAAAAAGAATCCAGCCAAAGAAAAGCTAAAACTCATGAAATACGACCCCGTCGTACGCAAACATGTCGAATTTGTCGAAAAGAAAATAAAATAAAAATTAACACTTCACAGCGCTTCGTAGGGGCTTCGCCAACACCCATGGCAAAGCCCCTTGTTTTTGGTAATAAAAAAGATTATTATCAATCATAAGTTTAGACTAAGTTCGATTGTTTGGTTTGAATTTTTATATTTATTTTATATTTATGAAGTATTTTGCTGTAACTGCATCGATGATTGAGCTGGCATTAAAACCAGCTCAATCATAGGATCATGGCCGTACCACTATTTGAATTAAAACGCGTATTTTAATTTGTAACCCTTGATATAGGCTGCAAATTCTTTCAATGCCTCCACACCGCTGGCTTCAGCCTGATGGCACCATTCATGGAAAGCTTCCAATAATTCATTTTTGCTAGCCGTCGTTCTATCCCAAATAGCCTGAAGATTTTGTCTCAAAACATACAGCTTATGTGCCAACTGATGTTCTTTTAAGCTGATCTCTAATTTTGCTTTTGTTTTTGTATCTACCAATGCATCAGCTTTGATTAAAGCTTCTTTCATTTTATTCCAAAGTTTTTTATCTTTGGCGTGTTCTTTTTCTTTAAGCCACACAGGTAAAATAACTTTTTTAGTATAGACCGTAAGAATTTGAAAACGATTGGCAATCAAGGCGCTTAAAGTCTCATCATCAATACCGTTTTTACCCAATTCGACAACTGCTTGTGGAATAGCTCTTTTAGGCTTAGCCAAACCTACAAAGCTTAATAATTTAATATACAACCAACCCGCATCAAACTCCCAAGGTTGCATCGATAATTTAGCCGATGTTGGGTAAGCATGGTGATTATTATGCAATTCTTCACCACCAATCAAAATTCCCCAGGGAGAGATGTTGGTGGATGCATCTGGGCATTCTACATTTCGATAGCCCCAATAATGCCCCATACCATTGATCACACCTGCGGCAAACAAAGGAATCCAGGCCATTTGAACTGCCCAAATGGTCAAACCAGGCATACCAAATAACAGAACATTGCTTAAGAACATTATTTTAATGCCTAAAGCGGAGCGTTTGCGATACAAATTTTGTTCCAACCAATCATTGGGCGTACCTTGGCCATAGCGAGCAAAAGTTTCCTTGTTTTTGGCTTCTCGCCGGTACAATTCTGCACCTTGCCATAAAACAGTTTTTAAACCCATCACTTGCGGGCTATGAGGATCGTCTTCGGTTTCGCATTTTGCATGGTGCTTGCGATGTATTGAAGCCCAGGCCCCTGTTTCCATGCCTGTGGTTAACCACAACCAAAGCCTAAAGAAGTGGCTCACAATAGGATGTAAATCCAAAGCCCGATGCGCCTGATGGCGATGCAAATAAACCGTAACAGAAATAATGGTGATGTGTGTGAATACCAAGGCAATGGCCACATACTGCCAAAAAGACAGTTGACCCATATAACCATAAAACATATCTTTCGTTTCCTCTCTTTTTGAGTTAAATCGTTGTGCGAATCTTAAGCAAATACTTGCATGAGCACCTATAATTAGATTATGAACCTATATCATAACACTTTCCAAGTGTCACAACTAGCAATTAAAAAACAAAACCAATGGCTTTGCCAGGACCTGTCTTTTGAAGTGGGTCCTGGAGATGTTTTAGCCATTACAGGCAGCAATGGCATAGGTAAAACCAGCTTAATTCGTACTTTGGCAGGCCTAGATTTAGCAGCCCAAGGTAAGATTAACAGCTCCGCTTTACTTAAGATTGGCTATTTACCAGACCATCCGCCTATTTATGAAAGTTTAAGCGTGTATGAACAATTGGTTCTGGCTGCTGAATTATTCAAAATACCTAAAAATATCAAATTAGAGCATGTGAATTATTATATTGAACTATTTCAAATTACAGAACTGAAGCACCTTTGGATTAAAAATTTATCTAAAGGTCAAAAACAAAAAGTGGCGTTAACACAATTATGGATCAGCAATCCTAGTTTGTTTTTAATGGATGAACCCACCACCGGATTGGATCAAGCTTCTATTCATTTACTTCAAAATATCATTCAAATTTATCAAGAAAATAGCACTTTTGTCATCTGTAGTCATGAAATTTCTTGGTTAAATTCACTCGCCAACAAATGGATTTCACTCAATGCTTACGCATCTACTACGCATTGAACGAAAAAAAACTTTTCGTTCAATCTATTATTGGTTCATGCATGCTATTTTATTTGCTTTTATTTCTATCATTTATGCTTGGCTTGTGAATGAGCATCTTGAAAACCCACAGGATATTCAAGAAGACATTATTCATCCTCTGTTTGCTTGGATCGCCTTGTTAGGAATGGCATTGGCTCCTTTGTTTAGTAATCATTTATTTCATGAAGAGCAAGAAAATAAAATTTGGAATTTATTTTTTCAAAGTAAATATCCACTGGCTTTGTTGGGCTTAGCAAAATTCATCAATCAAACGTTCATGCTTAGTATTTATCTAACCATATTTAGTTTACTACCCTTGAGTTTGTGTTTAAAAACCCACTCCAGCATTTTTCATCTTGCTTTAAGTTTTTCTGGAGTTTGGCTTTTTCTTGCTGCCCAATTAGCGCTGGGGCTATTTTGCGTTAATTTATTCAAAAATAAAATATTTTCAAGTTTGTTGCATTTTTTCTTAGTTATTGGCCTCAGTACTTTAGAATTGAGCAATCGCTTTCAATTGTTTTCTCCGATTTATCGCCTAAAGAATTTTTTAAATGGTTTTTTTCACAGCGGCGATCTAATTTATTTTATATTAATAATTTTTATCTGTGTAGGGGCAAGTTGCTATGGAATTAAAGCTCAAATTTTCAAAACAAATTCCTATTAATTTAATTTGTTTAACAGGGCTTGTTTTTGTCGTTCTATATTATGGAAAATTAAATCCAATTAAAAAAGATCTGACGCTGCATAAAATGCATAGCCTTCAAGCTTACACTTTAGAAAAAATAGCTGCCATTAAAATACCCATTCAATTTGAAATTCACACCAATAATTTAGATACCTATATTAAAACAAAACAAAAATTAGATCAAATATTAATAGCTAACCCCTTATTTAAATTGGTAAAAAATAACCCAAATACTATTATTCAAAGCAGCGAAAGCTTGGTTATTGCTTATGAACGATTTAAAAAAGTAATGCCTTTATCAAAACCTATTAATGAAGAAGCACTATTAAACAATATCAACCAAACAGCATTTCAAAAAGAACAATGGATTGGTTTTGTACAAGGGCACGGCGAAAGAAATTTATTTGAAGACAATGAACGGGATTTTAGTCGGTTAATCCAATCCATTGGTGAACACGGGATTAATTTTGCGCCCATTTCGTTGGTACAACTTCAAACCATTCCTCAAAATATTAAAACCCTAATTTTAGCTAATCCCAAAAGTAATCCACATCCAAAAGAATTAAAATTAATTTTAGATTACTTAAAAAATGGCGGTAATTTACTTTGGTTAAGTGATCAAGTGCCAGAGACTGGCTGGCAACCACTGTCACAATTTTTGAATCTCAAATGGTTAAATGGTAATTTAAATAATTATCGTTATGAATCTGAATATTTACCACATCCTGCCATACAAAAATTAAGCCAGTTGCCTAAACACCCTATCTTCAGTGAAGAAAATCTTTCGAATATTATTTTGCCATGGGGTCAACCTTTAAGTTTGGATGGAAATAAAAATTCCATGGGTTTTAAAATTTCACCTTTATTTATTAGTAATCCAGATTGTTTTTTAGAAACAGCTTCCTCTAAAAAAAAAGGCCCCTTTGTGCTTGGCTTAAGCTTTGAAAAAAATAATCAAAAAATTCTGGTTATTGGTAATTCAAGATTTCTAAGTAATGGGGTGATTCAAAACCAAAGTAATCTTAATTTTGGTATCAAGGCTATTACATGGCTTTCAGAGGCCCCCAGTCTCTTACTCAAAAAAAATTCTCATCACAGCAGCACTTATACTCCCAGTCGATGGGAGTTGTTTTGGTTAGAATACATGAACACAGCAATATTACCATTATCATTTTTACTTATAGTTCGATTTTATTTCTCAAGAACTAAGTTAGTGGATATACTAACAAAACCATCCTACAATAATCTTACAGGATAAGATTTATTTAGGGATTGAACCATGATGCATAAGAAATACCGCCCCTGGAAGCCTATTTTTGACAATTTTCAGGCCTTTGAGAAAAAACAACCCACTCAAGACACTCATCGTACCGAGCATGATGAATTGCTATTTCAAAATCCTCATACCAATCATCAAGAACTAAATTCAAACTTAGAATCAGGTGAAATTTTGTTTGGCGGTATTTCTCTTAACAAACATGCTTCCTTTCAGTCTGAAAGCAGTCATTCTACAACTTCTAAAAAAATAACCGAGCACGCAAGAAATATTTTAGCGGAAATGGAGGCTACTTTAAAAAAAGCAGAGCAAGCAGAAAATTCTAAATTTGAAGCAGATAGAATTCGTCTAGCCTATGAAGAAAAAGTGCAACAAGCCTTGAACAAACTTCATCATTTAGAACAAGCCAAGGCACAAGAAAGCAAAGCCAGAAAAGTTGCTGAGCATAAAACCAAATATATTTTAGAACAAGTTGGAATGGCAGAACATGCCCGAATTGAAGCTTTAGAACAAAAAACAAACTTAGAAAAATCCTGTAAAACTTTAGAAACCAGTTTGCAACTTTTAAAACAAGAAAAAAATGATTTAATTACAGATAGGAATCTTTTGGCAAAAGAAATCGCTGGCTATCAAACCTCTATTAAAAATCTTGAAAACGAAATTGCTTTGTTAAGCAATTCTCTAGATGAACAACAAGAAAAAATAGATTTTCAAAATAAATTAGAAGAAGAACTGCAAGCCAACATTAAACATCAAACACATATTACAGAAAAAACTCAAGAAGAACTTTTTAAAGAAAAAGAATTAAACTCTGATCTTATAAAAAAAAACAATCATTTGACTGAAGAACTTCGTGAGGTCACTCAAAAAACACAAGCTTTAGAAAATCAAAAGAATTTATTAGAAGAAAAAATAAACTTTTTAACCATTAGTAATAATTTCTTAGAAAACGAGCAAAGCAAATTATCTAAAAAACTAAAAGAGGCTTTTTATGAAATTAAAAATTTAACTTTTAGTTTACAAGAATTTGATAATTTAAAAAAAGAACATTTGACGCTTATTGAACAATTTACTGAAGTAACAAATTTTTATAATGCAGATAAAACAACATTAGAATATAAAGAATTAGAAATAAAACGATTAATAAACATTGAAAAAAGTTATCAAAATTTAAAGCACGAATTTTATTTGGCCCAAGAAACAAACTGTGAATTAAATCAAAGAATAGTTTTTTTGGAAGAGGAAAATGAGAAAAAAATTGTTGCAGAAAACATTGCTTTAGACTCTTTACGTAAAATCGAAAATCTAGAAAAAATTCTAAGTGGAGAACAAGCATTACGAAACACAATGGAAGCGCGATTACAAGCAATGAATGAACAGCTGCAAGAAGCTCAAATGGCCAAACAATTGGAAGAAAACATGCGCAAAATTTGTGAACAGAGGGCTGAGGAGGCTGCTTCTCAAACGGGCAAGGCTTTTCTGCAATTCATGAGCAGCCAAAAACCTATATAGAATTAATACTCTGTGTATGTCGTTTATGGGTTTTAGTTTCATTTTAGCCCTCCATATACCTTTTATTAGGACCGAGCTAGTGATATAATGGCAATCACGGCCAGATAGCTCAGTCGGTAGAGCAAAGGACTGAAAATCCTTGTGTCGACGGTTCGATTCCGTCTCTGGCCACCACGCTTCAGATTAAGTCAAAAAATATCGATAACAATGGAATGTTAAATCTCAAAAAAATTCTGGCTGAATATGTATTTAAAAATTATCTTCAAAATCTAGAAGATCTAGAAGAAGGACTTGTTATTGGCTTGGGAACCGGTAGCACCCTAAACGAACTCTTACCTTTTATCGCGAATATACCTCATTTTCAATATAAAAATTTTAGTTTTGTTGCTAGCTCTATAATGACCCAAAATTTGGCCGAACATCATGGTATTCGGGTTTTAGAGTTTAATCAAGTCAAAGGCATTGATCTTTACATTGATGGTGCAGATGCCTGCAACTCAATTGGTCAGCTTATAAAAGGCCATGGAGGAGCTTTAACCAGAGAAAAAATATTAGCTGCCGCTAGCAAACAATTTGTCTGCATGGTTGATTATTCTAAAGTACAAGAAGATCTTTCCAATATTGCTCTACCCATCGAAGTCCTGCCTTTTGCCAGAAGCTTCGTCGCAAGAGAACTTTTAAAATTAGGCGCTGATCCCGTATGGAAAGAAAACTTTGTTTCAGATAACCATAATCAAATTTTACACGCAAAATTTAGATCTATTCCAAAACCACAAGAACTCGAACAACAAATCAATCTCATTCCAGGTGTTGTAGACAATGGTCTTTTTTGTACAAATAAACCCCAGACGATACTGATTGCTCAGATCTCTGGGGGTATTAGGCGTTTAAAGATCTAAAATCTTAAACTTTGTCTTTGAGTTCTTTGGACAAACGATTGGCAGAGAGCATCCACAAGCCCAAAATAACAAAGGTAATCGTTGCCATGTAAGGCGCAATTGAACTAATGGTTGCATTGGGAATAGAACCTAAAAGCGCAATCACAACAGCTGCTCCCCCGGCTTTACCCACACGCGCACCCACTACGTCTACAGCAGCTTTACCCTTGGATTTTAATTCAGGATCCAGGGGAATGTAGGCCATTTCTTTGGTGGGATCAAACAAGGAATATTTCGCAGCTTTGCTGATCACATTCTGTATCATGCCAATGAAAACGGCCAAGCCAATCGGTGTCATTTGCAAAGCAACCAAGGTTTGGCTCAACCATTCTGCATCTTTACACAACAATATGGTGAAGAAACCTAAACCTGTAATCACCAAGGTGACTGGGGTTACCAGTGCCGCAATTCTCCAACCAAAGTGTCGAATCACATTACCAGAAACAAATAGCATTGAAGAAACAGTCACCACACCTAACCAAAAAGAATAACCATTCATGTACAAGGCATAATCGTTTCGATCCGGGAACATCTGCTTTAATTGATTTTTCCAATTCACTTCAATCAAGTTAATTGAAATGCCATAGCAAACCACCAAACCTGCCAAACACAATAAAGTAGGAGAAGTTACTAAGAACTTAATACTTTCACCAATCTTCATTTTAACTTTGGCTTTTTTAGGCTGCTTCACTTCATTGGGGTCATAAAAACGTGGATCTGTTAAAACATTCAAATTGATCCATCGGTAAATTCCCATAACCACTAGAGCAGAAATAATGGTGGTATAAACTATTAATTGAATGGCGTCTATTTTAACAAAACCAGACGCTCCTAAATAATGCTCCAAACCAAGAATCGCTTTATTTAAGGGACTCAAGGCCATTAAGGCCAAATTAGCACCCAAACCAAATAAACCATAAAAACGTTTGGCTTCTGTAACTTTGGTAATTTCATTGGCAAATGCCCAAAATAACAAGGACAAAACAACGCTACCCCATAATTCAGCCATTACATAAAAAATAGTTTGGGGCCAAAATTTCAAGGCCAACATAAAAGTTCTTGTATTGGTTAAACTCTCGTGTAATCCCGCTCTCCATTGCATCAAAATATTATTATCAGACAATACAAAAGTATCTAAATTAGGGTAAATTACAAAACCAAAGCATACCAAAAATATTAAAAAAGGCGCTATGGTTGCGTAAAACAAAGATTCGCGTTTCAAGCGATTAGTCAAGGAGGAATAATAGAGCATATACAAAATAGCACCGGGTACAACAAAGAATAATTTCAAGAAAGAAATTAACTCAGCACCGCCGGCAGTTACCACCAAACCATCTTTGGTGTTTCTAAGAAGGCTGTAATTCAAAGAAATAAAGAAAAACATGAGCAACATAGGCAGAATTTTCTTAATTTCATGGCCATGTATGGGCCAAAAAAAGCCCCGCCATTTTCCAAACTCCGCGCCAGCTGGCTTTGCTTGCACCGCTTGAGACATAGTCGATACTCCAGGTATTTTTATCTAAATCCTAAATTAACGGATAGATTTTTTTTTAAGTAAAAGCCGGACCTACACTCTAACATTCAGTTTGACCCAGCAGCCAAGGGCCTATTTTAACAGATAAGCTGGCCATACTCAATAGGTAACTGATCCGAGCATTAGGTCAATTTAGAACATCTATTTAGCCCATCTAAACCAATTTTAATATTTTTTTCTACACTCACTCGTATGCTTTCTGAACAAATTTACCATATCTTATACATCGGCCTTGGCATTGGATTCATATTCTATGTCATCTCTTTGTACAATAATCTAATTGAGCTGAAAAACTCAGTCAACAAGAATTTATCCAATATCGATGTCCTTTTGAAACAAAGAAACAGCGAATTGCCTAAATTAGTAGAAAGCTGCAAACAATACATGGCGTTTGAAAAAGATACCCTGGAAAAAGTTATTCTAGCCAGAAATACCCAAACCACAGCCATCGATCAAAAAGACATTAACCAGATAAACGCCTCTGAGACTATGCTCCGTGCCAACTTAGGCAAATTATTTGCCCTGGCGGAAAATTACCCCGATCTCAAAACCAATGAATCTTTTTTGCAGCTACAAGGTAGAATTAGCCATTTGGAAGAATCTATTTCAGATCGACGAGAATTTTACAATGAAAGCGTGAATTTGCACAATATCGCCATCGCAAAATTCCCAGATGTTATAGTCGCCAGACTTTTTAATTTTCAACCCTTGAATTTGCTTGTTTTCAGCAAAGAAGAAACTGCCGATGTGGATGTTAAATCCCTTTTTAGATCATGATTGAAGAAATCATTGAACTTATTTTTGACGCTCCTTCTAAAAACTCTAGAATCACCAAGAGTACTTTTATTTCACAGCAACAAATTAAAAAACATTTTTTATCATCTTTAAATTATTGGTTTTTTTTTGGCATTATCTTTACAGTCGGATTTATTGGGTTCTTTCATTTTATTTTAAATCCAGAAACATCGTACACTCCTTCTAAAAACAGCAATATTGAATTCAATCAAATATACCTGAATTTGAATGAAGCAGAAAACACAGTTTCTTATAATATTTTAAAAAATGTTAGTGAAAAAAATCAATCCAAAACAATCACTCTTCAAGATAAAATTTATCTAAGTTCAATCATTCCCCCTGGGCAATATGATTACTTCCAATCACATGGATTATTGTATTTCTTTCCAGAGATTATAAAAATAACCAATAAAAGAAATCATACATATGATATCGGGTTTTATTTTTACAAAGAATCCAATCTTCGTTTTTTCGATAATATCGCTATATTTTTTACTTTAATTCTAGCAGGTCTTGGCTTTTATTTGTCTTTTAAATTTTTATCAATTGCTAAAAGCATGCAAAATACCCCTACCTCAAATATTCGAACTGCAGCTCAGGGTTACACTGAAATAAAAGCCATACAGAAAAACATCCCTAATTTTGAACTAAAATCTAGAATATCAAAAAACACTTGTACTTTTTATAGATTTACAGTTTATGAAAAGATAGAGGGTAGCGATCAAAAAAGTAATTGGTTTTTAATTGATTCAGGGGATAGCCAAGCGTATTGTATTTATGCAACAGATGAAACAGGCTCTTGTTACATAGAAACTAAAAAGGCCTTCATAAAAAATAAGCATCGTTTCTCATGGTATGGAGATTATATTCCTCTTAGCAATGTAGATCTTAAAAAAATAAGCTTTTTTAATCGTTTGTTTGGGCGATTTTTTTACGGGTATCATTTTATTGAGGAATTAATGTTTCCAGAAACTCCTATTTATGCCATTGGCGAATTTAAAACCATACCCATGGAAACGGATAAAACAATTTTAAAACATGTTTTATCAGCCCCTCCTGAAGCTTCTGGAAAAACACTTTTTATTTCTGACTTTTCAGAAGCAAAATTAATTTTTAAGAATAAATTTTATTCTTTTCTTTATTTTATTATTTTTCTGTGCCTTTTGGGTGTTTTACCCTTGCATCAAAAATACATTGAATACCATGATCAAAAAGTCAAAGCTAATATTGCTGTATACAAGCATTCATAGCATGCCCAAAGGTTGAGTAAGGGCATGCTACTTAATTAATAATTATTCTTCGTATTCATCTTCATCGTCTTCGTCTTCATCATCCACATTAATAACCAATGATTGAAGCAAAACTAAATCCGTTGTTTTTCCAGAATCTTTAATGGGATGCACCTGAAGTTCGCCAGCTGGCACATAGCCATCTTCAAAAGCTTGGGCAATTTTATCTTCAAAGGCTGCGATATTTTGATAAGAACCCTTGATTAGTATATAGGGTTTCATTTCGGTTTCATGAGTCATATTTGTATTCCTTAAATATCTTAATATTAATATTTTACCAGGTGGTATTTTCTGTGAAATCGATGATTTTTGCAATTAAAAATTAAGACCTATAGAACTTCTAGTGGATCAAATGATTTCGCCAGCCCACAAGCGTTTTAAAAAACTGGCCAGGGGCTCTATCAAAACCTCGCCATATTCAGTTTCAACCAAACGAGGCGCTTTTTCTAAACACACTAAAATGCTTGTTCTGGGTTTATGCTCTTCTTGAAAAGCAATCAGGCCTTTTAATTCATTGAAATGGACTTGTCGATTGATTTTGACTTCCAAGGCAACAAGCCCTTCTGCCAAAATAAAATCTACTTCTAGACCCTGGCTGGTTCTCCAAAAATGAATCTCGAAGAACTTATCTGAATAGTGTTTATAGGCTATCAGTTCAAGAAAAACGAAATGCTCCAGTGCTTGCCCTGCTTCTGGGCCTTTTAGATCTAGGAAATTGAATTTCTTTAAAAAAGTGCTTACGCCTACATCAAATAAATAAAATTTAGGTGTGGCAGAAATAATATCGCGGCGTACTTTTTTTTGAAATGGCGGCAAAAAATAGCCGAGTAAAGTATCTACTAGGATTTCGAAATAAGCTTTCACCGTTTTGCTATCGATATGGCAATCTCTGGCAATATTTTGGTATTGGATCAGTTCCCCATTGCTAAACCTTAAGCTATCTAAAAAGCGTGCAAAGATAGGCAAATTTCGAACCAGGCCTTCTGCCTGAATTTCATGGGCCAAATAATCTTCAATGTAAGCTCGTAAATGCTTTAAAGGCTGAATGCTTAACCAATGTTGTGGGATGGTGCCACAGTTAAATATTTTAAGCAAATCAAGTTCTGGTAATTCTTGGGAAGTTAATGGAAAAAAATTATATTTCCAAGCCCGTCCCCCTAAGAGATTTGCACCTTGCTGTTTCAATTTTCTCGCACTGGAACCACAAAGTATAAATTGGCAATGATGCTTTTCAATCAGATGATGTACTTCATCTAATAAGGGCGGCACTTTCTGAATTTCATCAACAATAATCAAAGGGCGTGCTTGTTTGGGATCTTTAGGAATAAGGGCTAGAATTTTTTCCCGAAAATATTCTGGATTTTTCAATAATTCCCAATACAAATCGTTTTGCAGTAAATCAAAAAAGACAGCGTCTGGAAATTGATGCTCTAAAAAGGTGGACTTCCCTGTTTTTCGGGCTCCCCATAAAAAAGCAGACTGACCTATAGGTAAATCAATCTTTAAATCTCTTTTGAAATAATTGTCAGGCAGCTGCACGCTCATTTTTTAAGTATCATCCTCCATTAAAACCCACTTTTTATGGAGTATACTGCCTAAAAAATAAACTCGCAAGTGCCCCCTAAGGAACGCCTTCTTGCTTTTTTAACCAGAGTACGAACTGATTCAACAAAGGCATGGCCAAAAAGGCATAGGTAATTTTAAACAAATACACAAAAATCATCATTTCTTGTATTTGTTCCCAAGTTCGAACCCCATAAAAACCTAGGGGAATAAACAACATGGTTTCTACAAATTCACCTACCCAAGAACCGCAGAGGCCCCGCAGCCAAAACAAACGCCCCTGCATTTTAATTTTTAAATAGCTTACTATGTAGGTATTGGTAAATTCGCCTATTAAATAGGTAAATACTGAAACCAGCATTAAACGAATGGTTTGGCCCAGTACTTGTTCATAAGCCAGGGTTTTTGGGTAGGCAACCGGTGCAGGCAAGGTGATCACTAAATAACAAACCAAGGCCATGAACAAATTAGCAAACAAGGCCATAAAAATCACTTGTCGTGATTTTTTAAAACCATAAACTTCTGCCAAGGCATCCCCCAATAAATAGGTTAGGGGAAAAACCAATAAACCCGATGGAACCTCTAAAAAGCCCATTTGAATGGGTTTTTCACCAATAATATTGGCTGTTAGTAATACGGTAACAAAAAGCATACCCAAGGCGGAAAAATACTTATAATTCCGCTCTTGTGTAGCATTTTCTATGTTTAATAGGCTATTTAATATCATTATTGTTTTACTGCTTTTATTTTTATTATTTTATTATAATATTCTAGGTTCTAATTCTAATGCGGCATAGCGTTTTGTCATGGCTTCCATGGATAGCACTTTGATTTTAGAGGCCTGGCTTGCGGTTCCAAAAGCCTCATAACGGGCTTTGCAAATTTCAATCATGGCTTTTTTAGCCACTTGATTGTATTTTCTTGGATCAAATTCTTCAGGATTCAAAGCCAAAAATTTACGAATGGCACCTGTAGCGGCCAATCTTAAATCGGTGTCTATATTGATCTTACGCACGCCATGTTTAATGCCTTCTTGAATTTCGGCAACAGGCACACCATAGGTTTCTTTGATTTTTCCACCGTATTGATTAATAATCTCTAGCCATTCTTGAGGAACCGAGGAAGAACCATGCATCACCAAATGGGTATCTGGCAATAATTTATGAATGGCTTTTACGCGATCCATGGCTAAAATTTCACCAGTGGGTGGACGGGTAAATTTATAGGCCCCATGGCTGGTACCAATGGCAATGGCCAAAGCATCCACTTTGGTGGCTTTTACGAAGGCCGCAGCTTCTTTAGGATCGGTTAAGAGCATTTCATGTGTTAAAGTCCCTTCTGCACCGGATCCATCTTCTTTTCCAGCTGTTTTGGTTTCTAAAGATCCCAAGCAGCCCAATTCGCCTTCTACAGATACCCCACAGGCATGGGCGATCTCTACCACTTGCTGAGTCACCCGCACATTGTATTCATAACTGGCTGGCGTTTTGGCATCTTCCATGAGGGATCCATCCATCATCACCGAGCTAAAGCCCAATTGGATAGAACGCTGGCAAATAGCTGGAGCCGCACCATGATCCTGGTGCATACAAACAGGAATATGCGGAAATTCTTCAATCGCAGCCAGCATCAAGTGTCTTAAAAAAGGGGCCCCCGCATACTGCCTGGCCCCTGCGGATGCCTGGACGATGACAGGGCTGTTTGTTGCATCTGCAGCTTCCATAATGGCCCGCATTTGCTCTAGATTATTCACGTTAAAGGCTGGCACCCCGTATTGGTGTTCTGCCGCGTGATCCAATAATTGCCTTAGCGTTATCATTGCCATTTAAAATTACCTTAAAATTTCTTAATTATTTATTCATTGTTCTGGCTAATTGCTTTAGGCGACCAGAATTTTCATAGAATTCGTGTGCCCTGCATCACCAACCACATCGCCCTGGGTAAAAATTACCCTATCTCCTACTGCGATTAAATTTCCAGATTTCAGTTTTTCAATCACAGCCCTATCAATCTCTTCTTTGGAATACTGGGTGATATCAAATTCTATCGGGTAGACGCCCCGGAGTAAAGTCATCTTACCCAAAGTCAGGGGATGTCGGCTTAGGCCATAGATAGGAATGCCAGAACGAATGCGGGACATCCACAAGGGGGTAGAGCCTGATTCTGTGAGCGCCACAATGGCATGTGTTTCTAACAAATGATTGGCCGTGTACATGGAGGCCTTGGCGATGGCCTCATCTAGCCGCTTAAAATTTTGTTGCTCTAATTTTACTGCCTGTATATTCACACGTTGTTTTTCTGCAGACACGCAAATTCTAGCCATGGCTTCTACCACTGAATCTGGGTAAGCGCCTGTGGCCGTTTCGGCTGATAACATCACTGCATCCGTACCATCTAAAACCGCATTGGCCACATCAGAAACCTCTGCTCGTGTGGGAATGGGGCTGTTGATCATGGATTCCATCATCTGCGTCGCTGTAATCACCGCACAATTTAAAAGCCTGGCTTTATTAATAATTTTTTTCTGTATGGCCGGTAGTTCTGCGTAGCCTAATTCCACACCCAAATCCCCCCGGGCAACCATCACGGCATCCGAACTTCGAATAATGGCTTCCATGGTATGGGTTTCCACTGCTTCTACCCGCTCTATTTTTGCAATCACGCCCGCTTTACTACCGAAACTTTCCAGAATTTTTCTGGTTTCGATAATATCTTCTGCCGAACGCGTAAAAGACACTGCTAAATAATCTGCTCCCATCTCGGTAGCAAACTTCATATCTTCTTTGTCTTTCAAGGTAAGAGGGTGAGCTGATAATCCCCCGCCCTGAAGATTAATGCCCTTGTGATCCGATAAAATACCGCCCAGCTTAACCTCAGTATGGATTTTCGAGCCTTGAATAACTTTTACTTCCAGCATGATTCTTCCATCGTCCAAAAGCAAAATATCTCCCAAACCCACATCTTGTGCTAGAGCCTTGTAATCAACCCCCACACAATCTTCAGTTCCTTGCTTGGGATCGAAATTCACATCCAACACAAATTTTTCACCCGGAGTCAAACGCACCGATCCGTTTTTGAATTTCGTGACTCTTATTTTCGGGCCCTGTAAATCAACCAAAATGCCTATTTGCAAGCGATTTTTTTGGGCGATTTTTCTGACTTTTTGAATTCTTAAAGCATGCTCTTCGTGGCTGCCATGGGATAAATTAATCCGAACCAAATTCACCCCCGCCAGCAGCATTTTTTCTAAAAGCCCTGATTCATCCGTTGCTGGGCCCAAAGTGGCAATGATCTTCGTTCTTCTGGTCATCATTCATTGTAACGCCCTTTCTTCCAAAATTTCAATAGCAGGCAATGTTTTACCTTCCAGGTATTCTAAGAAGGCCCCACCCGCTGTAGACACGTAATCAAATTCCGAAATCCCTGTCATTTGTTCAATCTGCTCAATGGCTGCCACCGTTTCTCCCCCGCCTGCCAGGGTATAGGCCGGATGCTTGGCTAAAATTTTTGCGATACCCAAAGTGCCTTGGGCATACTCAGCTTGTTCAAAAACCCCCATGGGCCCATTCCAAACTATGGTTCCTGCATGGCTTAAGGCTGTTTCATAAGCTTTTAAACTCTCCGGCCCCAAATCCATGATTATTTTTTCTGAAACATTCTGTTTTAAAATAAAATCCTGGGGCAGATGAATCTTAATCCCTTGCGCTTGGGCCTGTTTTAAAATACTTTTGGCTGTGTCCAGCAAATCATCCTCACAAAGAGATTGCCCAATGTCCTGGCCTTGGGCCTTTAAAAAAGTATTGGCCAATCCACCACCCAAAAACAAGGCATCCGTTTTTTCTAATTTCTTTAATAAATTTTTCAGAATGGGCAGTTTTGTAGAAACCTTAGAACCACCAATAATGGCCATTAAGGGACGTTTGGGATTTTTTAATGCCAATTCTAAAGCCTTTAATTCCCGCTCAAACAAAAGCCCCATGCAGGCCTTTTTGGCATATTGGGCCACACCCACTGTTGAAGCCTGCGCCCGATGGG
>JBJSZW010000182.1:0-5145 GCA_046090565.1 Gammaproteobacteria bacterium | reverse complement strand
CCACTTGATATAGCCCATTAAAGGTAACCCTGTGTAGGCCGTAAACAACCGATGAAAATGATATTTTGAAAAACAAGCGATGCGGCTAAAACGGGCTGCTCATCAATTGATTGTCCATAAAGAGGAAACAATTATTAACATTGCATTGGATGCTGGATTCGAATCCCATGAATCGTTTAGTCGGGCTTTTAAACAAATTTGCGGACAAAGTCCAAGTGAATTTAGGCTTAAATCAAGTTGGCATGTATGGGAGACGCCACCTTATTCATTGCATAAAGGAGACACAAAAATGATAAACGTGAACATTAAAGAATTACCTGCTAGACGACTGGCGGTAATAGAACACTATGGAGACCCTAAAAAAGTAGGTGAGACCGCCTCTAAGTTAATAGCCTGGGCTAAAGCGCAAGCAGTAAATTTAAAGCCTAAACCAGGTGAAGCTTTTGGTTTTGGGTATGGTGATCCAAAGGAAGTGAAGCCAGAAGAATTTCGCTTTGACCTTGCAATTACCGTTCCGCAAACATTAAAGCTTGATGGTGAAGTTATAGAAAAATATCTTCCTGCAGGTAGGTATGCTGTTATTTCCCACAAAGGGTCGCGTGAAGCCATTAGCGAAAAAATTTACTGGCTATATCGAGATTGGTTGCCCGAATCTAAAGAAGAACTTGGTGATTTACCTTGCATATTTTGTTACTACAATTTTGATCATGAAGTGGCTGAAACGGAATTGATCACGGAAGTGTGGTTGCTTCTTAAGTAGGGCTTAAAGTATGAGTGTTGGGGGACAACCTTGTCCCTCAATCAATTCTCAAGCTGCTTTTTAAGCCACGCAAATGAATCGTTAATGACGTCATCTTTTTTTCTGACGTAATGATCCATATCTGATATGCGCATATAAGTTACAGGTGCGCCTGCCTCTTTCGCCTTCCGGACAAAAGCATCAGATGAATCGATAATCGTGTCTTTAACACCTGCCACAACCAAATAAGGGGTTTTGATTTTCTCATACGCTGGCTTTGGATAAGTATTTAAGGCATCAGCGTGGTATTTATAGGTCATGCCCGCAAGCTTAAGATGGGCGGTTGGATTTTTAATTGTTTCATCCATAGCTTGATCATGATCCGATCTAGATTTTGGAAAATACAAATCAAGTGAATACGGCATCCATTTTGGTAGCTGGGCTCTTAACTTGATATACCAAGGAGTGTTTTTAATCATATCTTGCATAAAAATCCAAAGCTCATCGCGCCAAGACCAATCTCCCGCACCTGACCAATTTATTGTTGCAAGCACATCTGATGAGTAGTCAGTGGTCAACGTTGTCACAATAGGGCCGCCCTCAGAAACGCCAAGGAAAATGAGCTTTCCATTCCATCCCTTGGGTGGATGTTTTTTGAGATGTTCAATAACTGTGCGGTGATCACTCAAGCGATTAGACCTTGTGTAATATTCCATGAATTCAGTTTTGTTAATTTGATTACCATCAGCGCCTTGTTGCTCAATAGTGATAACGCCAATACCCAAGTCTAAAAATTCTTTTAAAAAGTAACGATGAAAATGAATGATACTTGTAATGTCGTCTTCTAAAGACGAACCGCCAACTAAAATAGCAATTGGGAACTTATCTCTTGAAGGCTTGCTAAAATAATAAACAATATCAGGAGAGTCTGCGCCTATTCTTTTTGCAGTAAAGCGAGATGATGATGGTATGTCATATTTTGGACCGCCATTTTGCATTTCTGCATCGGTGAACTTATGTGTGGTAATCTCGGCAGCTGCAACCGCAAAAGATGAAAAACAGATGCAAAGCATCAGTAATAATCGACTCATAGTTTTCATAACACGTCCTTTTTAAATTCTAAAATATCCCCTGGCTGACAATTCAAGCATTCGCAAATACTTTCGAGCGTTGAAAATCGTATGGCTTTTGCTTTGCCTGTTTTGAGGATTGATAAGTTTTGTACCGTAATACCAATACGATCGGCTAAATCTTGCAGCTTCATTTTTCGCTTAGCCAGCATAACATCGAGATTTACAATAATGCCCATAATCCACCTCTTTATATTGTGAACTTATGTTCATCATGAAGCTTGTTTGCCTCGCTCATGACCCAAGAGACGATGATGACGAGCACTCCATAAAATAATGAAGATAAATTGGGCGTACCAAAGGATATGGACAAATATCTGGACCCAGGAGGGTTCGTCATCGTTACAGCTAAAATCATCAACGTCTGGCTGAATGACTTGATAAACAGTGCGTCAATTAAATACAAAACCCCTAGCTTTCGGTAAATAAGGGCATTTCTTACGTTAAAAATTTCACCATCTCTATAATGAACAAAAAGTTTTTTAAGAAGAAATAAGCTGATGAGGAATGGTAAAGCTGCGATCAAATCTGCGCAGAAGCCAAGCAGCTTTAACAGAGGCCTCCAAGAAATATTACTGAGGTTGACGTATCCTTCTGGTGTTTGGATTGTCTTTTCTAGCATTCCAAAAAAATTAATGACATCAGATACATCAGTGGTTTTGAGCGAAATAAAAATCCACTGCATAGTCAGAAACAAGGGAATCATCACGATTAAAATATTAAAAACCACCAATAAATAAGAACTTATCTTTTGAATTCTGCTCATTCGCACCTCAGTTATGACCCATTCAATATGGCCAATATTACCAACTGAAATAATGAATATCAATAATTATTTATTGTTTATCGTGATTCTATGTCTTATTAAAAATCTTTGTTAGATGTTCAAAATAGCTTGCATCGCAACCATCTTCTAGCGCCCACACCCAGCTCAGCACCGCTTGCACGAAACACCAATCAAGGATTCGCTGCGGTTGTAATTCAAAGAGCTCAGCAAAGCGAGTGACGCGGTTATGAATAATATTTGGCGCATCAGCGTGATTCAGTAATTCCGGGATTGGATTGCGGATAAAAGCTGCCACTTCATAGGCTGGTTCGCCAATCACACCTTTTGGATCGATCACCAGCCAACCTTCGCCATTTTGCAAAATATTATCATGATGTAAATCGCCATGAAGCAAAACGTCCGTCTCAGAAGTTTGTAACAGCTCGTCTCGGAGCTTTCTTACTTTTTGCAGATAATGATTTGGAATATTCCAATCCTTATCCAGAGCCGTGAACCAATCTTTTATGTGAGGGAAATTATGAGATACAGGAATGCTTGCTTGATGCAACTTTTTGATAACTACGCAGGCAATTTCAATAGATTCCTGCTCCCTATCCGGAAAGTAACTTTTGAGAGATGTGCCGGGCACCGCTCTTTCCAAAAGCAATATGCCATTATCTTCAGCAAGCACCTTCACGGCACCACATCCTGCAAAGCACTTGAGCGCTAAGGCCTCTCGCTTCAAGCCTGCGTTATCAAGCCCCAGTTTTAAAATGATAGGGTTATCGCCTTGAAAGCCTGATAGCACATAGTTGTATGTAAGATTGGTGACCTCCTGTAAATCACGCAAGTCCAGCTTTGAGGATGTTGCTGAGACAAGCTCAGGCAGTTCATTTAGCCAGGCTTTGCCTTTTTCGCCATAAATATTGATGATGTTGGATTGGAAAATATTCATATACTTTCCTTCACAATAACATCATACGGCGCGGCTAGCTTATATTTTCTAGCTTTGTTAGAGGCGTCTACTATTTCTAAGAACCCACATTCAACCCACTTTTTGCAAAGCGCAGCATTCGTTCTAGGCTGGAAGCCAAATAGATCGCCTATTTGCTTGGCTGTAACAACATCATATCCTTTAAATAATTCCAAGGCTTTGCGTTGTTTCGGATCTAAGGTACGTAGCAACTGTGAATGATCTTTTTCGCCTTTCTCATTACTTGCCATCATTTGGGCTACAACTTTTTCAAATGCAAACGCCATCCCTTCGGTAAAATATTCCACCCAAGGGGTTATATCGCTTTCCGCCCTTCCAAAATAATAATTGTGAGATGGACCAATGCTGATAGCACGATAATAGCCAAGCACATTTTTAGCATAATATTCTCCAAGAGCATACAGGCCTTTTAAATCATACCCACCAAGGTGCAAGATTAGGGTCGTCAGCAACCTACTTGTTCGACCATTACCATCGTAATAGGGGTGAATCGTTGCAAACTGGTAATGAGCAATGCCGGCGACAATGGGGCACGGTATCTCTTCATTTTCTTTGATCCATGACACTAAATTGCGCATAAGCCTAGGTACATCTTTTGCTTCCGGAGGCATATAGACAATCGTTCCTGTTCCGCTGTCCTTGATAACGTTTTGTCCATCTCGGTAAGATGTTGGTTTAATGCGGGCTCGATCATCACTCATCACCAGAGCATGCAAGGTTTGAATGACTTTTTCGGTAACAGGATGGTTTTGTGACGCATATTGTTCTAATTGAGCCAAAGCAGCATAATAGCCTTTTACTTCATGCTCATCACGCTCTCTGCCGGGAAAATGTCCTTGAAGCTCAATGACCTCTTTGATCTCATCAGGCCCCAGCTGATTGCCTTCTATCATAGTTGAATAGTGTGTGGTGTATAGTTTAGCCGTTTCACGCAGGGAGGCAAGCACTGTAGGATTGACCGGCAGTAACGCAACCTTTTCCTTCGCAGCCTCAATTCTCATCAGACTTTTGGCAATGCCAGGGGTAATACTATAAACGGGTTTAAAGTTTGTCGGCATGATGTAAGCTCAATATCAGTTCCTCTTGTATTATTTATAATGCCGATAAATAGCATATAAGTCAAGCATAACATGCCGATAAAATGCATATGATGGTTTATTATGTCCTCAAAGTTACATATAGTGTAATTTTAGGGACATGCCGATTGTGCCCCATAATCTTTTACAGGGAATCCAAAATTGTTCATTTGACACTCCCCGAGTACGCCTCTACAATCGCTTCAGAGATTAAAAACATGACTATACCACCCCAGTTTGGAGTTGGTTAGGTTGCGGTGAACTGATCTCCGCCACCCTACGTTCTTCGAACTTCGGGTGGCACGCCAGAAGTGAGTTAGAACTAGGAGTGTCTCACGAAGCCTTGGCGTAGTGAGACTGTATAAATTATGCATTATGTTTATTTTCTAGAATTATCAAATAGCAATATTTACGTTGGCTTTAGTAGCAATCTAAAACAA
>JBJSZW010000181.1:0-7186 GCA_046090565.1 Gammaproteobacteria bacterium | reverse complement strand
AAGAAATGCGCAAGTATTTCTGAGAGCCAAAGAGAGTTTTCAATTTTGTTCTTAGAACCCCTCGGCTTCAGCCGTAGGGAGTTTCAGTCAAAAGCTCTTTTGTTTTTCCAGAAGCGTCTAGACAAATAGCGACTTTAGTGATTTGGGATTGCGCTCCAGCAGAAGCTATGGCGAGGCTAGTGAAGAAGATAAATCGGTGTATTTTGATTTTCTGTGTCATGTTTCGTAGCCCTTTGGGGGATGAGGTTGATCGATGATCTCCAAATAATAACAGCAGACCTTTTAGGACCAAGACAGAACCTTGTAGTTTTAGTAGTTTTAAGTTAAATTGTTGCAGGTTAATATTTTATTGATAGATAAAAGAGGTGATATTGATGTCTTTATTGTATGGAGACTGGTCGTTTCGTGTGGCTTTTGTGGGTTACTTAACGGTGGTCATAGCCGTCGGTATTTTTGCTTGTTGGTTGACCCGAAATTTATCAGACTATGTTTTAGGGGGGCGCCGTTTAGGTGGAGCTGTCGCTGCTTTAAGCGCAGGGGCTTCAGACATGAGCTCTTGGTTATTAATGGGTTTGCCTGGTGCCATTTATTTGAATGGTTTGAATAATATTTGGGTTTCTTTGGGTCTTGTGATTGGTGCTTATTTCTGTTGGCGTTTGGTGGCTAAACCCCTTCGTATTTATTCAGAAGTCGCTAATGATTCTGTAACTATCCCCGCTTATTTAGACAATCGATTTCAAGATAGCGGTAAGCATATCCGGGTGATTTCCGCCTTCGCTGTTTTGGTTTTTTTTATTTTCTACATAGCCGCGGGTTTGTATGCGGGTGGTATTTTAATGCAGAAAACGTTTGACTTGACCTACTTGCAGGGATTGGCTGCATCGACAGTGATTATTATGCTTTATACCTCAGTCGGTGGTTTTTTGGCAGTGAGTTGGACCGACTTCTTTCAAGGGACTTTGATGCTGATTTGTTTGTTGATAGTTCCTTATTTTGCAGCGCAGGGCTTAGGGGGAACCGAACAGGTAATTCATATTGTAAGTGATCGTCATCCCAATTATTTTTCCTGGACCCATGGTTTAAGTGTCATGAAGCTCATTAGTTTATTGGCTTGGGGGCTTGGTTATTTTGGAATGCCGCATATTTTAGTTCGGTTCATGTCGGTGAAAACAGTCAAAGAAATTCCTTTGGCTCGGCGTGTTTGTATGAATTGGATGACCTTATCCTTGATTGCTGCCATGGCAGTAGGTGTTGTAGGGGCGGCTAAATTTTGCGATTGCCCTTTAGACAACCATGAAACTGTGTTCATTGTCTTGAGCGAGCAAATTTTTAGTCCTTGGATGATGGGTATTATTTTGGCTGCTATTTTGTCATCCAGTATGTGTGCAATCGATTCGCAAATGCTGGCAGCATCAAGCGCTCTGACAGAGGATTTGTACCGTGCGATTTTAAATCCCAAAGCTTCTCAAAAACAATTGGTTTGGATTGGAAGGCTGACGGTTGGATTCATTGCTGCTGTGTCTATATACATTGCCCAGGCAGGCCAAGAAAGTATCATGGACTTGGTGAGTTTTGCTTGGGCTGGTCTTTCTTCAACCTTTGGTCCTGCAATTGTGCTGTCTTTGTTTTGGGAGCGAACGACTAAAAAAGGTGTTGTATGGGGCATGTGTTTAGGCATGTTTACAGTTTTATCCTGGCGTTTTTTTGATTTAAAGAATCTATTTCCAATATTAAAAGATGTTTATGAAATTCTGCCTGGTAATTTATTAGGTTTATTGGGGGTATTTTTGGGTTCGGTTTTGGATCAAAAACCAGATCCTAAAATTATTGAACAATTCAGAACTGTAAAATCGATCTGTGATCAAGATAATCAAAAAAAACAAGGGGAAAAAACCGATGATCAGGCAAAAAGTTCGATCATACTACCGGCTTGATGAAACCAGTTGCGTAGAACAATTACTGCCAGTTGCAAAATTTGAAGCAGAACAGCTGAGTAAAATTCAAGATGCCGCTCGAGAGCTGGTCGTTTCTGTTCGTAAGAAACGCTTGGGTAAGGGCAAATTAGATGCTTTTTTAGTGGAATATGATCTTTCTAGCGAAGAAGGTATTGCCTTGCTTTGTTTGGCAGAATCCCTACTCAGAATTCCAGACAAAGTCACTCGAGCCAAATTAATTCAAGATAAAATCAGCATGGGGGCTTGGGAACAGCATTTGGGTAAGAGCTCCTCTTGGTTTGTGAATGCTGCAACCTGGGGATTAATGCTTACGGGTAAATTGATTGGTAGTGAACAAACAGAAGCCAATAGCCTTTACTCTGCCTTACTTCGTTTGGTTAAACGCAATTGTATTGGTCCCGCTATTCAACAAGCCATGAAAATTTTGGGTCGACAATTTGTTATGGCAGAAACCATTCAAGAAGGCTTGACCCGGGCTCAGAAGAAAGAAGAAAAAGGCTATCGTTATTCCTACGACATGCTCGGTGAGGCAGCAAAAACTGAAGAAGATGCCGCTTCTTATTTCAAAGCCTATCAGGCAGCGATTCAAGCAATAGCCAAGAACGCCCAAGGCCGAGGCCCTATTTTAGAAGCAGGTGTTTCTGTAAAACTTTCTGCCCTGCATCCCCGTTATGAAATCACCCAAAAAGCTTTGGTAATGGATGAGCTTTACCCCAGGCTTTTAAAATTAGCGCAAGAGGCCAAAACTGCCAATATTAATTTTACCATAGATGCTGAAGAGGCGGATCGCCTTGAAATTTCCATGGATCTTCTAGAAAAATTAAGCTTCGATTCCACTTTAACAGGCTGGAATGGTTTGGGGTTGGCTGTGCAGGCTTACCAAAAGAGAGCTTATATTTTTCTAGATTGGTTAGCAGAGTTGGCAAAAAGAAGCCAACGAAGATTCATGGTACGTCTGGTGAAAGGGGCTTATTGGGATTCAGAGATTAAATGGGCTCAAGAGCGCGGCATGTCAGATTATCCCGTATTTACGCGTAAGGCTTCAACCGATCTGTCCTACTTGGCTTGCGCAAAAAAATTATTGACACAAACAGATTTATTTTTTCCTCAGTTTGCGACGCACAATGCGTTTACAGTGGCGACGATCATTGAGATAGCCGGAGAGTACAAAGATTTTGAATTTCAGTGTTTGCATGGCATGGGTGATGCGCTTTACGATAATTTGGTTCAAAATTATCCTTGTCGCGTCTATGCGCCTGTAGGCGGTTATGAAAACCTTTTGGCGTATTTGGTACGACGCTTGTTGGAAAATGGAGCCAATACTTCTTTTGTCAATCGGATTATTGATGAGCGATCGCCTATAGAGGATTTGATTGTTGATCCGGTCAGTAAAATTGCACAATTGGCTTATAAACCTCATCCACGTATTCCCTTACCTTTGAATTTATACGGGGAAGAGCGTTCTAATTCCAAGGGCATGGATTTATCGGATCCTGATGTTCTGGAAGATCTACAAGCTAATATGCAAAGATTCGAAAGTAAAAATTATTTAGCAATGTCGAGTATTCAGGTAGAGCATCAAAATTTAGATGCCATTCAGAAAATCCCAGTTAAAAATCCAGCAAATTCTGATGAAACCATAGGGTATTATGTTTTAACTGATTCAGAAGAAATTCAGAATATGTTAAATACAGCTCATTCCGCATTTTTAGGAAAATGGAGTCGTACCCAAGTACAGGAAAGAGTGGCTTATTTGAAATCCTTGGCTGATGCCTTAGAAGAAAATCGCATGAGTTTGATTTATCTTTTAGTAAAAGAAGCTGGAAAAACCTATTCTGATGCAGTGGGAGAAGTGCGCGAGGCCGTCGATTATTGCCGCTACTATGCACAACAAGCAGAAAAAGAATTTACAGCGAAAATTTTAGCAGGACCGACTGGTGAGTTAAATCAGCTTTCTTTACATGGCAGGGGCGTGGCCTTGTGTATTAGTCCTTGGAATTTTCCTTTGGCTATTTTCTTAGGACAAGTGGTTGCAGCCTTGGTTGCTGGTAATACAGTGATAGCAAAACCTGCTCTTCAAACACCTTTGATTGCCGCAGAAGTATTTTCCTACATACACCAAGTAGGTATACCAAAAGAAGTAGCCCAATTATTGATTAGCCCGGGTAGTCTTTTAAGTGAAAAAATCATCCCAGATTTACGAATTCAGGCCGTTATTTTTACGGGTTCAACCCAAGTAGCTCAAACGATTCAAAGTATTTTGGCTCATCGTGGTGGGCCTATTATTCCTTTTATCGCAGAAACCGGCGGTCAAAATGCCATGATTGTGGATTCTTCTGCTTTGGCAGAACAAGTGGTGGGTGATGTCATTGCATCAGCCTTTGGTAGCGCAGGTCAGCGCTGTTCAGCTTTGCGTATTTTGTATTTACAAAAAGACATTGCGCCAAAAATTTTGAATATGCTAAAAGGCGCGATGGCTATGCTGAAGATAGGTGATCCCAGCTTAATTACGACAGACATAGGCCCTGTGATTGATCAAAAATCCAAGGAAAATTTAGAAAGTTGGCTTGAAGTATTAAAACAGGATAAAAATGCTGAATTACTTTATCAAGCCCAGGTTCTGCCAGAAGTAGAGCGTGAAACGCCTCAGGGGAATAAAAACAATTATGTATTGCCAACAGCTTGCTTAATCAAGGATTTAAAAATGCTGGTGGATGAGCATTTTGGACCTATTTTACATGTCTTAACTTTTGAATCTCATGAAATAGACAAAGTCATCGATGAAATCAACAATACCCAATATGGTTTAACTTTGGGAATCCATAGTCGCATCAATGAAACAGTAGAATATATTCATAGGCGTATTAAAGTGGGTAACACTTATGTTAATCGTAATATGATCGGTGCAGTCGTAGGAGTACAGCCCTTTGGTGGTCAAGGCCTTTCTGGAACGGGGCCGAAAGCCGGTGGTCCTTATTATTTGCATCGTTTGTCGGTAGAACGTACCTTGTGTATTAATATTGCAGCCGCAGGTGGAAATACTTCTTTAATGTCACTTGTCGAGTAAACTACACTGAAAATACGCTCTTTTTTTAAATGGCCCGGCGGTAAATCAAAAATTCTAAAAGAAATTTTTGAACATTTGCCGCCGGGCAAGCGAGTGATAGAACCTTTTTGTGGTTCTGGTGTTGTTTTTTTTAATTTTGAGCCCAATCAAATCCCTTATTGGCTGAATGATTTAAATCCAGATTTAATTAATTTTTATCAACATTTAAAAACACAGGGCTTGGATTTTATTGCTTATTGCAGGCAATTTTTCAATAAAAAATACAATGCAAAAACGCAATATTATGCTTTCAGAGAAAAATTCAATCACGCACCTTTTGGGGTAGAACGCTCAGCTTTGTTTTTGTATTTGAATCGCCATGGTTACAATGGACTTTGTCGTTATAATCGTTCGGGTTTTTTAAATGTTCCCTTTGGTCAATACATACAGCCTTATTTCCCGGAAACAGAATTAAAATATGCTATTCAGAAATTAAGTACAGCAAAAATTACCTGTATGGGGTTTGAAGAAGTTTTTAAAAAAATAAAAAAAGGTGATGTTTTATACTGTGATCCACCTTATTATCATGAAACTCATAAAAAAAGTTTCACACAGTATTTTTCAAAGAATTTTGATTGGCAAGAGCAATGCAAACTCCTGAATTTGATTGAAAAATGCCAAAAAAAAGGAGCCAGTGTCTTAATTTCTAATCATGACACCCCAGAAATTCGAAAATTATACGCCAATGCCAGTTTAATTAAAAAATTAAGTGTTGGACGTAGCATTGGTTGCCAGGGGAAGTCTAGGCTGCCCGTTTTAGAATTGTTGGCCCTGTATCCAGGGTATTAAATGAAATAAAGTATTTAAAGTATTAATGGGAAACGAAAAATGCAAATCAGTATGGGTTTTGGAAATCTTTATATCGTCGCGACCCCCATTGGAAATTTGGGAGATATTTCAGAAAGAGCCATTCAAACTTTAAAAAAAGTAGATGCCGTGATAGCGGAAGATACCCGGCATACTTTGCGTTTATTGAATCATTTTGGAATAGAAAAGCCGATTTTAATGCTGCATGATCACAATGAAAGAGACATGAGTGACAAACTTTTAGAGCGCCTTCAAAAAGGGGAAAATTTTGCCCTGGTTTCAGACGCGGGCACGCCTTTGATTCGAGATCCTGGTTACAGACTTTGTCGAGGCGCCCATAGCCGCCAAATCAAGGTTACTCCCATTCCCGGTGCTTCGGCCATTATTACTGCACTAAGCATTGGGGCCATCCCCTGCGATCGCTTTGTGTTTGAAGGCTTTTTATCCGCCAAACCCAATAGCCGTTTGAATCAATTAGAGACTTTGGCTCAAGAAGAAAGAAGCATGGTTTTTTACGAGGCCCCACATCGTTTGCTCAGTAGTTTGGAAGACATGGTGAGTGTATTCGGTGAAGAGAGGCTTGCCATGGTGGCTCGTGAGTTAACCAAAAAATTTGAAACCTACAAGCAAGACAGCTTATTGGCTTTGAAAAATTGGGTGCAATTTGATCCAGAACAGCAACAGGGAGAAATCGTGATTATTGTTGCTGGGCTTAAAAAAGAACAAACCCAACTCAGCGAATTAAATGCCGAAACTGAAATGCAACTGAGAGTTTTGATGAAAGAACTGCCCATCAAACAAGCTTGTCGCCTGGTATCTGAAATGACCGGCATTCGAAAGAATATCCTGTATGAGTTTGCGTTAAAAATGCCAAAAAATTAATAAAATCAATTAATTATATACTCACTTAGATATTTTTTTGTAATTTTAAAAAAATATAATATAATTGCAATATAAGTATAAAAAATATAAACTTTGACGAAGCCAAGAAAGTATTTTTTGATGAAAATGCACTTATTATTCATGATCCGGGGCATTCAGAAGAGGAGGAGAGATTTATTCTATTAGGACTAGGCGCCTCAAATGTATTGGTTGTTTGCCACTGTTACCGTGAAAATGACAGCGTGATTAGAATAATATCTGCAAGAAAAGCAACAAAAAAAGAAGCTAAACAATATTACCAAAAACAAGCGTAAAGCCCCCGGATTTATCCGTGGGGATATAAGCTTTCCTTAAAAAAATAAAGGGTGTAGCATTAGTTGTTGTTTATAGTGTATAATCACTAAATGCCTATCCCATTAAAATATAAGTCCAATCG
>JBJSZW010000180.1:0-9281 GCA_046090565.1 Gammaproteobacteria bacterium | reverse complement strand
CAAGATACTCTGACGCAGTTCGGTATTTTTCGACTCCTTCCTCCTTTTTATAGCCTTCCCAGGCCGCCACTAATGCCGGGTCCTTTTTTTCATAATCTGAAGACTGAATTCGATCACTAATTCTTTTCTCTAATTCTGACGTTTTATCTTTTGAAATTTGAGAGGACATACTGCAATTCCATCTTTAAAATACTCAATAGAAAGTATAGCCAATTAAGTATTTACCTTGATTCATGCATATGCAAAATGATATAATCCAGGCTCTTTATGAGGAATTTTAAGCATGAATGAACCTGAAAACGATGATTATACACTGACTCGCACTCTTGCTCGCGAGTTAATTTTAAAACCTTATCGGGATTGTTTTTTTTCAGAACGCGTGGTGGTACGCCCTGTTTTCCCTAGGGATGCTGACCAAATGAAAGATTTTTTCATGAACCCAGAGGCCATGAAGCATTTTGCATTAGGCATTCCCTACTCCGAAGAACAGGTGAATACGAGTTTTTTAAGAGACGCTAAAAACAATACTTATAGCCCTAAAACATCGGCTTGGTCTATTTTAACGCATGGTGGTTTGGCGGGTTGTTTTTGGGTTCTGCCACATGGCGCATCTAGTTTTGAAATTGCCTATGCTCTGCGTCCTGCTTTCACAGGAAGAAATTTGACTGTTCTAGCAGGGAAACTTATTTTAGATACTGAATTTAAAATTTCAGAGGCTGATTCAAGTCTTTACATTTTTGCAACGGTTCATCCAGAAAACAAAGCTTCTCAAGCCGTATTAAAAAAATTAGGCTTAGAACCAGATCCAGAAAGACAAAATATACTCAAAGTATTTAAAATTCCATACAAAGCCCAACCTAGGCATTACTACCACAGAATCGTAGACGACAGTAGCAGCAGTAGCAGTGGCATACAATCAGACAGCCTTAAGCGTCTAAAGCCTTAAATAGATGGTGATTAGGCGGAATAATAAGCCCTGGTTTTAATCACCCGGTTTCCCAAATAAAATTGAACTATCATTCTTAATAAAAATTTGGCTTGTTTTCGAATTTCGGGCTGAAGCAATGGGCTGTTTTCTAGATAATCCAGCTGTTCTAAGGCCAACGCAAAAGTATTTTTTAGGGCCCAGAAAACTTTGCCTTGAATGGCGCCTTGGCCTAGCAAATTATCTGGGACATTACCTGGCCCATTACCTAGAAGGGGAAGCTTAATATAGCAATGCCTATTTAAATCTATTTTGTACCAAGCTTCTGGCTCTAATTTTTGAAACTCAGGATATTCTAGAAAATTAAAACCCAAAACATCTAAAAGCTGGCATTCAAAAATTCTTAAAATTAAATCTATTTTTTCTGAATTCTTGGATTGATTTAAAGCATGCAAAACTTTTTCATAGCTATCAAAAATTTCTGGGAGGGCTTCTTCCCTTTTCAAGAAATAACAAAGTAATTCATTGATGTACAAGGCGCTGATCAAGGCCTTGCCTTGCAAGGGGCTAATGAGCTTTAACTCAAAAGCCCGATCTTGGGCCCATTCAATTTGCGTAATGGTTTGTAAATCTCCCTGCCCTGCCGCATCAATATAAACCGGCATAAAGGCCTGCAGGGCATGGATTTTGGATTTTTTTTGAACATGGTTTTTTAAAAACAAACCCAGGCGGCCCTGTTGAGTTAATACTTCTAAAAACAAGCCTCTTTCAGCACAGGGTTTAGAATACAAAACATAGGCCAATTCTCGGGTGTATTTTTGCATTATTTTTTAATTATTACTTTTTACTCTTCCAGTTCCCAATAGCCAAATTGCTTGAGGGATTTTAAATCATCGGACCAATTTTCTTTCACTCGCACCCAAAGCTTTAGAAAGACTTGTTGCTGTAATAATTTTTCTAAATCCAATCTAGAATCGATGCCTATTTGTTTTAACAGGCTACCTTGTTTGCCTATGATGATTTGTTTCTGGCCTTCTCTTTCCACCCAGATGACACAGCTTATTTTAGCCAGATTTTTGGTTTCTGATTTTTCAAAATGTTCAAATTCTATGTTTAGCGCATAGGGCAATTCATCGCCCAAATAGCGCATTAATTTTTCTCTGACTATTTCTGTGATTCTAAAACTCAAATTTTTATCTGTAATTGTTTCTTTTTCATAAAAAAATGGATTTTCCGGCAAGAGCTTAATCAACTCAGATTCCAAATGGTTCAAAGCTTTATTTTTTAAGGCTGAAATAGGCATGATGGCATGAAATTTAAAGCTTTTACTGATATTTTCAATAAATGGCAGCAATTCTTCTTTGTTGGCGATTTTATCTATTTTATTAATGGCTAGAATAACTGGCTTGCTTGCTTGATCTTGCATTTTTTCTTGCATTGTTGCAATTTGAGACAAAATATTCTCTTCTGTGGCCGTCCATTTCCCGGCTTCTATGATCCAGACGATGACATCTACATCGTACAAAGCAGCCTGGGCTGTTTTGTTCATGATTTTATTAAGATGTCTTTTTTCGCCCATGTGCATCCCGGGGGTATCCACATAAATAATCTGAGTTTCTTCTTGATCCCAAGTTTTAATACCCAAAATACGATGCCTAGTCGTTTGGGGCTTGCGGCTAATAATACTTATTTTTTGACCAATTAAATGATTCAATAAGGTTGATTTTCCAACGTTGGGCCGGCCAACGAGTGCTACAAATCCACATTTCATAATAAATTAATCATCTCCAAAGCGGCTTTGGCTGCTTCTTGTTCGGCTTTACGCCTGGAACTTGCCACGCCTTCTGTTTGTATTGTTTGTATTATTTGTTCTGTTTTTTTATCTTTTTTTTGAGACTCTATGATCACTTTGCATTGAATATAAAAAATCTGCTGGTGATCATCACCTGTTGTTTTGATCAAATTGTATTCTGGTAAATTCAATTGCCTGGCCTGTAAATATTCTTGGAGCCTTGTTTTGGGATCTTTTAAAATTTCTGAAGGGTCTAGATGATCTAAAAATGGTTCATATAAATCTTCAATGGCTAGCCTACAAGATTCTAGACCCCCATCCAAATAAATAGCAGCGATTACCGCTTCTAGGGCATCTGCTAAAATAGAATCCCGCTCAAAGCCACCTGATTTTTTCTCGCCAATACCAAGTCTGACATGCCTGCCTAATTCCAAATCCCGAGCCAAGCTGGCTAGGGTTTCTTCACAAACCAATTTGGCACGCACACGGGTTAAATCGCCTTCGCGTGCATGGGGCAATTTATTAAAAATGGCCCCTGTGATCACAAAATTAAGCAAAGCATCGCCCAGAAATTCAAGCCTTTCATTGTTGTGATTATTTTTAAGCGAACGATGCGTTAAGGCCGCTTTTAGGAGCGCCTTGTCTTTAAAAATATACTGCAGTTTTTTTATTGAATCCACTTGCCTAATCTATCAAAACGAATGTTGTACCATCGATCACCAGAACTGTACCAAATTAAAAAGGCCCTACCCACAATATCCTGGCTGCGCACAAAACCCCAAACGCGGCTGTCTGAGCTGAATTCACGGTTGTCGCCCATTACAAAATAACTTCCCTCTGGAACGACTGTGTTGCTGTAATGCATTCTGGATTCTGCATAAATCCGTGCTTGCTCAGACAAACCTGAATCTTCATCTTGTTGCAAATACAGTGCATGTTTGTGGCCCATTAGGTTTTCAGTCCATTCCTGAACATTGATTGTACGGCCTTGTTCTTCAATTTTTAAAGCAGAGCCCTTTACTGAATCTACGAGCTCATCGTTGATATAAAGCTTTTTGTCTTTGTATAAGATCCTATCACCAGGCAAACCGACTACTCTTTTGATTAAATCTTTTTCAGAATCATGCCTAAATACAATCACATCTCCGCGCTTAGGATGTGAACCCTGGGTGAGCTTGGTACCCGTAATAGGAAGGCGTAAGCCATAACTGTATTTTTGAACGACGATTAAATCGCCTTCTACCAAGGTTGGCCTCATGGAAGAAGAAGGAATCTTAAAAGGCTCTATAACAAAAGAGCGCAGCAAGAAAATAATCACTAAAACCGGAAATAACTCTCGACACCAAGAGACCACTTTGGACTGCCCAATTCGACCATCGCTACTGCCTATGACTTTCATAAGGCGCATAGGACGTAGGACTAGCCAATCGTAAACCAAGACGCTGCCCATGCCCATCACAGACATCGCTAAGTAATCAACAAATCTTAATTTATGAATCCAGGGCATTAAATCATTCATTTCCAACATGGCTTCTATTTTCCTTCCTTATTGTCTACTTGTAAAACGGCTAAAAAGGCTTCCTGGGGTATTTCTATTTTTCCAACTTGCTTCATGCGCTTTTTACCCGCTTTTTGTTTGTCTAGCAATTTGCGTTTACGGCTCACATCCCCCCCATAACACTTAGCTGTTACGTTTTTACGCAGAGCTTTGATGGTGGAGCGCGCAATAATATGAGCGCCTATTGCTGCTTGAACAGCTACATCGAACATTTGTCTTGGGATCAGAGTTTGCAGTTTGTCTGTCAATTCCCGGCCTCTTTGATAGGCTTTTTCACGATGGACGATCAAATCCAATGCGTCCACTTTATCGCCATTGATTAAAACATCCAATTTTACCAAATCTGCCGCTTGGAATCTTAGAAAATGATAATCCAAAGAAGCAAAACCACGGCTCACAGATTTTAGGCGATCAAAGAAATCCAGAACCACTTCATTCATGGGTAATTCATAGCTTAAAGACAGCTGATTCCCGACGTATAACATTTTGGTTTGCACCCCTCGTTTTTCAATGCAAAGCGCAATGACATTGCCCAGATAAGCCTGTGGCACCAAAATATTGGCCTGCACAATCGGCTCCCGCATTTCTTGCATTCTCGCAGGATCAGGTAGTTTCGATGGGTTATCCACTTTGACCACTTCGCCGCTACGCAAAACCACTTCATAAATTACCGTAGGCGCTGTTGTGATCAAATTTAAATTGTATTCTCGTTCCAAACGCTCTTGTACAATTTCCATGTGCAAAAGGCCCAAAAAGCCACAACGAAAACCAAAACCTAATGCCTGGGAACTCTCTGGCTCATAGAACAAAGAAGAATCGTTTAATTTTAATTTGCCTAAGGCTTCCCTAAAATTTTCATAATCTTCAGAATCCACAGGAAACAAACCCGCATAGACTTTGGGCTGTACCATTTGAAAGCCAGGCAATTGTTTTAAATCTGGATGCTGTGCAAGCTGTGCTGATAAAGTAATGGTATCACCCACTGGGGCTGCATCAATTTCTTTAATGCCGGCGACTAGATAACCCACTTCCCCTGTATTCAGTGCTTTTTTACTGGATTTCTTGGGAGTGAATACGCCTAAATCATTCACTTGGTATTGCTTGCCTGTAGACATCACCGTGATTTTTTCGCCCACTTTTAAAGATCCGTTTTTAATCCGAATCAAAGACACCACACCCAAATAAGAATCAAACCAAGAATCAACAATTAGGGCTTGTAGGGGGGCATTTTCATCCCCTTGTGGGGCCGGTAAATTAATCACTTCTTCTAGCAATTCTTTCACACCAATGCCATTTTTAGCACTGATTCTTAAAGCATTTTGAGCTTCTATACCAATGATTTCTTCAATCTCATGCGCGACGCGCTCAGGCTCTGCCTGGGGTAAATCAATCTTATTTAAAACAGACAAAACTTCCAAGCCCTGTTCTAAAGCGGTATAACAATTGGCAACCGTTTGGGCTTCCACCCCTTGGCCCGCATCAACAACCAATAAGGCGCCTTCGCAAGCTGCCAAAGAACGGGAGACTTCATAGGCAAAATCCACATGCCCTGGGGTATCAATCAAATTTAATTGATAGGTATGGCCATTGTTGGCTTTGTAATTTAAGGCCACGCATTGGGCTTTGATTGTTATCCCTCTTTCGCGTTCTAAATCCATAGAATCTAGAACTTGGGCGGACATTTCCCGATCAGACAAACCTCCGCAGAGCTGAATAAAACGATCGGCCAAGGTTGATTTACCATGATCAATGTGCGCGATAATGCAAAAATTACGGATGTACTGTTGGGGTTGCTGGGCTATTTCAGCGCTCATTCTTTATTAACTGCCTTATCTAAATTTATAACTGTTTCATCTTTTCAGTAGCCACTGCTGCAGCCACTGAATCTGGGTATCTCAAGCCCACTTCTTTAAAATAGTGTTTGGCTTGTGCGCTGTCTTTTTTACCCAAGGCCACCAAACCTAGCTTTAACAAGGCATCGCTGGCTTTGGCATGCTTGGGAAATTTCTGAACCACCTGATTAAAATGAGCTGATGCTTCATCCAAAGTTTTTAAAATTTCTGGATTTTTCTTCCATTCGGCGAATTCTAATTCACCCAACCAGTAATAGGCATTGGCCGCATAAGTCCCTGTGGGGTATTTTTGCAAATAGACCTGCATGCCTGTTTTGGCTTCCTGGCTGTTTTTATCCCGAATAAAACCATAGGCACGTTGATACAGGCTTTCTTGATCCAAATGCATCTCTTGCGGTTTTTGATGGTTATTCTGAGTCTGCTGTGTTGTGTGTTGTGGTGCAGAACTAGCAGGCGTACTGGCCGTGCTATGCTGCTTATTGGCCTGTTGCTTTAGATGCTTGATTTCAAATTGCTGCTCTTCCAACTGGCCTCTTAATTCTCGAAGCTCCTGCTGCATGGCATCTAAACGTCGAACCAATTCTGCAGCACCTGCCCTGTCTTCGCTGGGCGGAGGTGCAGCCTCTGCAACACCTGCGCCTAGAAAACTTGAACAAGCTAAAATTAAAAAGCGTATTTTAATTTTATTAATTTTCATAAATCACTTCTGCTCGGCGATTTTGAGACCAAGATGCTTCATCCTGACCATCTGCAGCAGGCCTTTCTTTGCCATAACTTAGAACAGCGATTTGATTGGCCTTAGCGCCTTTTAAACCTAAAATGCTTAAAATTGCATTGGCACGACGTTCTCCCAAGGCAATGTTGTATTCGCGGCTACCGCGATTATCCGTATGGCCTTCGATTCGAATTCTGCTATTTGGATTGTCTATTAACTGTTTGGCATGGGCATAAACAGACAGAGTGTCTTCTTGGGATAGATCAAAACGATCATACCCAAAGTAATACACTTTTTTAGCCAACAAAGCCTGTTCTTGTTCAGCGGTCATGTTTTGTCCATAAAACTGGGCTGCCTCTTCTGCATTAAAACCCTTGGCTTTTTTTGAAGCGCAGGCATTTAAAAATAAAAGACCGGCCATCAAAGCTGTTCCAAGCAATACTGTTCCGGCTTTTTTGGCTTTATTAATTTTGTTAATCGACATATTTTGTATCCCTAAATATTAAAATATTAATTAAATTAAACCTGGTTAAAATTGGTTAAAAGGCGCCCAAGCAGGCTCCTGAACCGTGCCAGCTTGTGCGGGCAAGCGTAAACGCACCCGACCATCGATAGACACCGCCCCCAAAACACCTTCTTGCGTACCATAAAGCACCATCATACCATTGGGCGCAACCGTTGGCGACTCATCAAAACCTGAATGGGTTAAAACTTTCAAAGTCCCCGTGTTTAGGTTTTGAATCGCAATGCTGAATTTATCGCCCTGCTCTGATTTGTGCATGTGCACTAAGTTTTTACCATCCGGCGTAACAGAGGGCCTGGCATTGTAAGAACCTGAAAACGTCAGGCGTTCTGTGTGCCCTGTATGAACGTTAATTTTATAAATCTGTGGTTTGCCGCCCCTGTCTGATGTAAACACCAGGGAACGACCATCTGGAAACCAACGGGGCTCTGTGTCTATGCCTGGGCCTTGGGTGAGCTGGCTTAAGCGCTTTTGTTCTAAATCGGCCACGTAAATCCTGGGGCCCCCATCTTTGGATAAAACCAAGGCCAAACTTTTACCATCCGGCGACCAAGCAGGCGCGCCATTGATGCCTGGAAACTGGGTGATTTTTTCTATTTTACCAGTTCTAACATCAATGACATTCACAGCCGAACGGTTTTTATCAAAAGTGACAAAGGCTATTTTTTGAGCATCTGGGGACCAAGCCGGAGACATCAGTGGCAGATTAGAAGTGTAAAGTACTTTCGGATTATAACCATCTTGATCGGCCATTTCCAAAACATATTCTTTGTTTGCCCCACGCCCCAACACATTCACGTAAGCTACGCGTGTTGAAAAGATGCCCTTCACGCCGATTAATTTTTCAAACAATAAATCACTGATATGGTGCGCCAGAGCCCTGAATTTTTTCGGACTGACTTTTTCAAAACGCATACTTAATATAGGTGTTTGAGCCGCTGCACTGCCCTGGGATTTGTGCTTGAGTAAATCCAAGAGTTCAAACTGCACCAGGTAACCCGAGCCCTGGGATTCAATACGGCCTGTTACTCCATATTCAACGCCCAAGCCCAGTAAACTGCCGGCATGCGAACCTGCAGGTGCAACAAGCGTTCTAAACTGCCCAGAGCCTTGCAAATCTTTGCGCAGTACTTCTGTAATTTGATCCCCTAAAGCTGCGTCACCTGCGAAACCAGCCACAGCAATGGGGATACCCCCCACTTGCCCACCTGTCACTTCTACATACACCGTTGCCTCTGCCAGGCTCAAAAACAAGGCCAGGATCATGGGGCCTAGTTTTAATAATTTTAATAATTTTTGCATTTTATTTATAATCCTGAATTAATAAATTTCACCCGCATGTCCTGCAATTTGGCAGCCACTTTGGGATCTTGATGCATCGTGAGCGGGGAGGCCTTCCAAACAGAACGCATCGCGCTGTCATCAAAAGCTGCATTCCCACTCGATTCTACTATTCTAACATCTTTCACCAGGCCATCGGCAAGTAATTGCACCCCTAATACACAAACCAAGCCCTCTGTTCCTATCGGCTTGTTCCAATAGCTTTCAAAAATGCCTTGGTAGGCGCTTTGGGCGCTATCGGCTTCTTCTTGAACCCGGGCCTCTTCCGCCACCTTGGCCTTTTCCACTCGGGCCTGTTCTGCCTGTTTGGCTGCTTGTTTGGCTTCTTGTTCTTGTCGGATTTTTAATTCTTTTTTCTTGGTGTCTTCTAATTTTTGTAATTTTTGCTGTTCAAGCTCGCGTAGCTTACGCACTTGATCCAAGCGATCTTGTTCTTCTTGGCGTTTTTCGTCTAATTTGGCCAGGCGCTTTTTCTCTTGTTCCATGCTGAGCTTCAAAGCCTGAAGCTTCGCCTGCTCCGCACGCACTTGTTGTTCTGCTTGAATTTTGGCCTGCTGTTCTTGTTGTTGTTGTT
>JBJSZW010000179.1:0-3547 GCA_046090565.1 Gammaproteobacteria bacterium | reverse complement strand
CTGTACTGCCATTCGCTTTGGTGCCAATCGGCAAATTGCAAGCTTTACCACCCCGAATGGGGCCTCTTACCAACCCGCGCTTAAGCACAATACCAAAGTATTTATCCAATTTGTATTCAAAGGCCTAGCCGGTGTTGGCCAGCAAAACTTAGACAGCAGCTTAAGATCTGCCATTCCTGGGTATAAATTTATTCAAAAATAATACCCAGACCATAGATTTTCTAAAAATTCCTGCCAGGGCAAAACCATAATAGGGCAAGGGCCCTTTGTTAATAAACGTGGTTTTTCTGCCGTGCATACCACCACGGCATGCTTAACACTATGTTCTTCACAAAAAGCGTAGAGGCCTTTTAAATCAGTGGGTTTGGGGAGGGGACTAATTTTAACTTCCAAGGCCAAATCTGATTCCACAACAAAATCAACTTCCAAGCCTGTTTTGCTCCGCCAAAAACTGATTTGCTGATCTTTGTCTTCTAAGGATTTATAGGCGATTAATTCCATTAAGATCCAATGCTCAAAAGATTTACCCGCTGCCATCCCGGATAAAGTTTCAAAATGCTGCCTAGCCAAGCGATTAGATACCCCAGTATCAAAAAAATAAAATTTATGGGCCTTTGTGATAATATCTCGTTTTTTGCGAATCGAGTATGGCTCTATCAAATACCCCACATAGGTATCTGTTAAAATATCAAAATACTGTTTAACGGTTTTAGAATCCACTCCACAATCTTGGGCAATATTGGAATAATTAATCAATTCACCATTACACAGGGATGCTATTTCCAAAAATTTAGAGAAAGCTGGTAAGTTTCTAACCAAACCCTCGGCCTGTATTTCTTCTTTTAAATAAATCCCCACATAAGCATCCAAACTTTTTTTAGCTTGGGTTTGCCTATAATGCGAAGGCAACAAACCATAATTTAAAGCATGCAATAAATCAAAATTAGGTATCTCTGGATACACTAGGGGAAAAAAATTAAATTTCCAAGCCCTACCCCCCAATAAATTCACCCCTGCACGCCTTAATTGGCGAGCACTCGAGCCACAAAGGATGAACTGATGGGAGGTATTTTCAATCAACCAATGAACTTCATCCAACAACAGGGGATTTTTTTGAACCTCATCCAAAATAATTAGTTGATTTTCAGCTTTTAAAGCCAAAACCTCTTCACGTAAAAGATGAGGCTGGTGCAATAATTTAGTAAATTGATCGGTTTTAAGCAAATCATAATAAATCGCATGGGGAAAATTTTCCCCTAAATAAGTGGACTTACCCGTTTTTCTGGCCCCCCAAAGAAAAGCCGATTGACCAGAGGGTAAATCTAATTTTAATTTCCTTTTTAGTGATACTAATTTGGAGTTCATTCCATAATAGTATCACTAAAATGGAGTTTCAGCAAATACTATCCACAGAAATCTATCCAATTTATTCTAATACCCCTCAACAAAGCCATTTTGAAGCCGATAACCACAATATAAGACAAGGGGTAATGGGATGAAAAACCTGCTACTACACTCAAATAGCCTGGCTCAATGGCAACATTTGGTGCATGCCACCAGCATTCAGAGGCATTACAATTTAAGTATTGAATTGGAAAGTTATTTGGTTTTCTTGCTCATGCGGTTTGTTAATAACACTGCTTTTTTAAACAATATTTTGGCCCTGGATTATTTAGAAGCCCTACAAACCAAAGTGAATCTTTTAAATAAAGAAAAATTAAAAGCCATTGGCGATGAATGTTTACTGACCAGCGGTCTTTTTCCAGGGAAGGCCACAAAAAAACGCGTTGATGCAAATTATTATATAAACATGGGCAAACAGGCTTATGAAATACTGGGACATTTTGAAGAGAATCCACAGGATCAACTATTCACCAATTTAAGCCATAATTTTACCCTGCTCATGGATTTGCTATTGGCCTTAAGAAAAGAAGAATCGGTTTTAAATTTTAGTGCACCCAGTTCTGATTTTATTTTGATGCAACATGGCTTAAATTCTAAATTATTACATTAATTAAAAATGTTAGCTTTGATGATTATTTTTCAAACGCACATAATGCGCAGCACTGTATTCTAGAAATGCTAATTCTTTGTCTGTTAGGGCTCTGATTTTTTTCACGGGAGAGCCTAGCCATAAATAGCCACTTTCGAGCTTTTTATGGGGAGAAACCAGGCTGCCTGCACCTATTATTGTATTTTTTTCTAAAACAGCTCCATCCATTACAATAGCTCCCATGCCCACTAAAACCAAATCTTCAATGGTACAGGCATGTAGAATAACCTTATGCCCCACGGTTACTTTATTACCTACAACAAGCGGTATGCCGCCAGGATTATAAATCCCATCGTGGGTGACATGGCAAATCGTTCCATCTTGAATATTGGTATCAGCGCCAATGAAAATTTCATGTACATCGCCCCGTAAGACGGCCATGGGCCAAATTGAGCTATTTTCTCCAATGTGAACACGGCCTGCAACTAGGGCTTGTTCGTCCACATAGGCAGTTTTTGCAATTTTAGGTGAAAAGCTTAGATAATTTTTTATCATATTTTTATGGCCTGATTAAATTAAAATTAATTAAGTAGTAAATGGCAGGCAATACTGGCAGCATAACCCAATAAAATCGCCCAGGACCATTTTAAATGGCTCATAAACGTGTAATGGCCACGGGCCTGGCCCATTAAAGCCACCCCCGCAGCGGAACCAATGGCCAATACGCTGCCCCCTACGCCTGTGGTTAAAGTCACCAAAAGCCATTGCTGTAGAGACAATGTTTCATTCATGTTCAAAACAGCATACATCACTGGAATATTGTCCACCACAGCAGATACCAAGCCTATGAAAGCATGAGCCCCAGTTTCGCCATATTGGTATAATTTTTCTGAAAATGTATTTAAAAAGCCGAAAGCATCTAAAGCTGAAACCGCAAAAATAATCCCATAAAAAAACAAAAAAGTATCCCATTCTGTGCGTTGGATTTCTTTAAAAATATCCAGGGGATCCGAAATTTTTTTACGCTGGTTTAAATAATAGGTATAAAGCAATAAATAGCCCAAACCCAACATCATCCCAAACACAGGCGGAAAATGTAGTACATGATGCAAACCAACAGCCGTAGCCATGGTTAGGCCAAATAAAAAAATAAGGCCAGTACCGCCTTTTATCAATTTTTCTTCTCCAGATTTTATCTCTGGCTTGGTTTTTGGCAAGGTTATTTGTAAACAAAAAGCCGGCACTAAATAATTCACGCAAGCGGGAATAAATAATTTGAAAAATTCAAAGAAATTAACGTG
Organism: Gammaproteobacteria bacterium; assembly: GCA_046090565.1. Lineage (GTDB taxonomy): Bacteria > Pseudomonadota > Gammaproteobacteria > UBA6186 > Azoamicaceae > JBJSZW01. The sequence goes on along the minus strand of JBJSZW010000179.1, from coordinate 253 downwards.
GCCTTTTTGCCAGACCATTAAAGTGGTAATATCCCCAAAGGGGGAAAATACGCCACCTGCATTGGCTGCGACCACAATATTAATACAAGATAAACTCACAAATTTCTTGTTATTTTTTCCTATTGCTAAAACAACCGCACACATAATAAGAGCTGTGGTTAAGTTATCCAAAACAGCAGATAGAAAAAAAGATAAAATACCCGTTACCCAGAAAATATTCCTATAATTTAAGCCTAAGTTTAATAATTTATTT
>JBJSZW010000178.1:0-19028 GCA_046090565.1 Gammaproteobacteria bacterium | reverse complement strand
GCCGGAGCAAGCGGTTACAGATGGAGCACTGCGCCGCATTTCGGTAGATTTTCACTTTTTTAAAACTTATTTTTTAGACATTGGTTTAATTTCTTCCCTCCTTGATTTAAATTATTTAAGTTTCCCAGAAAAAGAAGATTTGACTTTTGTAAATGCAGGAAAAATTGCCGAACAATTTATTGCTCAGCATTTGTTATACATTCGCCCCTATTATGAAACACCTGCGCTTTATTATTGGGCCCGGGAACAAAAATCCTCTTCTGCAGAGATTGATTTTGTAATTGCGTATCGCGGCTCTGTGATCCCCATTGAAGTCAAAGCAGGTGCCAGCGGCTCTTTAAAATCATTGCATTATTTCTTAAAAGAAAAAAATTTAAGCCTAGGCGTTCGTTTTTCAGGGCATTTGCCCAGCATTACTCAAGAATCTTCTACTTTGGCTTCTGGAAAAATTTGCCAGTATCGATTGCTTTCTTTACCCCTGTATCTGGTTGAAGAATTGCCCAGGTTATTAGCCTGCGCTAATTTTTAGATTAGAGCGCGCCACCAAGGCCATAGCCAGGGTTCTGGCATCTGTGTATTCTAATTCTCCCCCCATGGGCACGCCATAGGCGATGCGTGAAATCTTTAAATCTTGTTCCCTGGCTTTTAACATGTCGTTAATATAGTAGGCCGTTGCCTCACCCTCTACCGTTGGGTTGGTAGCAACGATTACTTCTTTGATCCAATTTTGTTCTGGGCCCTGCCTGTTTAAAACGCGTTCTTTCAAGGCTGGCAAACCTAAATCTTCCGGCCCCAGGCCATCAATCGGGGACAAACGCCCCATGAGGACATGATACAAGCCCTGAAACGATCCTGAATACTCAATGGCTTGTAAATCTGCAGGGCTTTCTACGACACAAATTAGGCTTTGATCCCTTCGCGTATTTTGGCAAATACTACAGTATTCTGTTTCAGAAAAAATCCTGCATTTTTTGCAATGTCCTATTCTGGCAGCTGCTTCTAAAATAGTTTCGGCCAAGGCAATGGCCCCTTTTCTATCCCTTTCTAATAAATGCAAAACCATGCGCTGGGCTGATTTAATGCCAATACCAGGCAGGCATTTAAAAGCCTGGGTGAGTTTTTGCAAAAGGGGGCTAAATAGCATATTTATAAGCTTAAATTTATTCTTGGTTTTTATCTTGGGAGGCAAACAAATTTGAAAAATTCTGAGCCAAACCAGAAACACTTCCCATTTTGCCTTTGATTTGTTCTTCTACTTTGCCAACTGCACTGGCCATAGCACTTAAGATTAATTCTTCCAACACTTCTTTAGGCTCTTTGAGTACTTCTGGATCAATGTAGACCTTTTTGGGTTTGTAGCGACCATTTAAGGTAATTTGAACCATGCCAGCACCCGCTTCACCCTGTATTTCTATTTTGGATAAATTTTCCTGGGCACTTTGCATTTGTTCCTGAACTTGTTTGGCTTGTTGCATGAAAAAATCAAAAGGGTTTTTCATCGAAATCCTCCTCGAATCTTATGTTTAAATCTTGATCGGATGTAAAAGTTTGTACAAAAGGATCGCTTTTGGCTTTCGCCACAAAAGCTGCTTTTTTAACCTTGGCTTTTTGGGCTTTGTCTGAAGCCGGACTTTGCATGCGTTCAAATTCCGCATCTTCAATCATTTTAAGAGACAATTTTATATTTTTACCCAAATATTGGCTTAATTTTTGTTCTATTTCTTGTTTGTAAATATCTTGCGCAAATGGAATACAGGATTTTGGAGCCACCGCTTCAATCAAATAATCGTTTTTACTCACAATAGCCGAATGCATGGCCAAATCTTTTGCAAAATAGCTTAAATCTAATTTGGGAATAATGCTGCTCCAATCAAAAAATTCAGGCGCTTTAATTGTTTTTTGAATAATTTTTGGAATCATTGCTGGCGCTTGCTCTAGTGGTCTAGATTCTGGAGTAGAAATTGGCAATGCTGGCGCAATCTGCTGAATGACTTGCTGAATAATTGGCCTTGGCTGTTCTGAGGTTTCTTGGCTTAACATCCGCAGAAAACTGACTTCCACAGTCATAGGGGGATCTGGGCTGTATTGCATTTCTTTTTGGCCCTGCATGGCCACACGAAAATAGGCCAACCAATCTTCTGTGCTGATTCTAGAACTTAGGGCTTCTAATTTTTGCAATTCTTGCTCTTGATAATTCGGTGGTTGTGTTTTTAATAATTGATAATGCTTGATATCCTGCAATACTTGTAAAAATTCAACTAATAAATTAGAGGCATCCTGTACTTGTTTTAAAAGCACTTGTGTGGCTTCTAATACACTTGCTGGATTTTTAAGCAGCAAAGCCTCTAGCAAGTTCAATAGATAATCAACCGGGCTAATGCCCAACATGACTGCAACTTCAGTGGCATCAATACAACCAGCTCCTAGGTTGAGAGCCTGCTCTAGAATACTTAAGGCATCGCGCATGCTGCCTTGAGCTGCTTGTGCAATTTTAGTGAGTGCGGCCTTATCAAAAATCACTTGTTCTTGGGACAAAATATGAATCAAATGCTCTGAAATTTGTTCAACAGTCAAAGGCCGTAAATTAAACTGAATACAGCGGGATAAGACTGTAATGGGCATTTTTTGAGGATCCGTGGTAGCCAATAGAAATTTGACATGCGAAGGGGGCTCTTCCAGGGTTTTAAGCAAGGCATTAAAGCTATGCCCTGAGAGCATGTGTACCTCATCGATCAAATAAATCTTATACGCACCCATTTGGGGAGCATAGGTTATGTTTTCCAAAAGCTCGCGGGTGTCTTCTACCTTGGTTCTAGAAGCAGCATCTACTTCAATGAAATCGATGAAACAACCCGCATCAAAATCCAAACAAGCAGGGCAAGTACCACAGGGTTTTGGACTGGGGCCCTGTTCACAGACCAAGCATTTTGCCAACATACGAGCAATGGTCGTTTTCCCGACTCCTCGAGTTCCTGTGAATAAATAGGCATGATGCAGCTTTTTACTGGAAAGCGCGTGCTCCAAAGCCCTAAGCACCGTTTCCTGGCCTACAGTGGTTTCAAAGGTTTTCGGGCGCCATTTTCTGGCCAAAGCCTGGTAGGACATAATTTAAGAATAAATATAAATATTATTAAGGAACAGACAATAGAATATTAAGAAACGGAGCAAGCCTACTAGCCCAACCCAGCACCCAGGCGAACTGTTACCGCTGCTTCCTTCCGGACCTGACGGGGTTCACAGCCGACCACTGCTAGGAGACCAGCAAGCTTGCAAGCTACACTATATCAAAAATCCGGGCTTGGCATCAAGACCGATATTTTCTAAAATAGAAATCTATCTTAAATCTATATCTATATAAGGATTACCCCCATGTCAAATCACCTCATTGCCATCGTTTACCACAGCGGATATGGCCACACCAAAAAACAAGCCGAAGCCGTTTTGGCTGGTGCAAACAGCGTCTCTGGCGCCCAAACCCAGCTTTTGCCCATTGATGCAGAAGGCAATTTAAGCACCGAGGCCTGGGAAACGTTGGAAAAAGCCAAGGCCATTGTATTTGGTTCTCCAACTTACATGGGGAGTGTTTCCTGGCAATTCAAAAAATTCGCAGACGCCAGCTCCAAACCTTGGTTTGTCCAACAATGGAAAAATAAACTGGCTGCCGGCTTCACCAATTCAGCCAGCATCAATGGCGATAAGCTTTCGACCCTGCACTATCTGTTCACATTGGCCATGCAGCATTCTATGGTCTGGATAGGCACAGGCATGCTGCCTGCAAATTCAAAAGAAGCCCAAAGAAATGACATCAATTACCTAGGCTCTTTTTCTGGTTTAATGGCACAGTCCCCTTCCAATTCCAACCCCGAAGAGGGCCCCTTGCCTGGCGATTTAGAAACCGCTAAACTCTTTGGACAAAGAATTGCAGAATTGACCCTAAAAATAAAAATTTAGAAGACCATAGACGTTTGACAAAAATATCCAGCCTCTTATTTTCCTTCAGAGGACGCTCTTTTGGAAGTCCTATTAAACAAGAGAATCAAGATAATTTTGAGAACCAGCTAAACAACATTGGTGTTCAGTCTAGCTAGCCCTTACGCGTTCTAGTACTGGTATTGTGCGTTTCCCAGTCTTTTTCCATGAAATGAATGATTTTTGTAGCAACATCCACATGGGTAGTGCTTTCAATGCCTTGCAAACCTGGGGATGAATTGACTTCTAAAATTACCGGTCCATGGTTGGATCTTAAAATATCGACACCCGCGATATTCAAACCCATGACACGGGCCGCACGAACCGCAATGCTGCGTTCTTCTGGCGTAATTTTGATTTGAGCGCTGGAACCACCGCGGTGAATATTGGATCGAAATTCACCAGCCTTGGCCTGGCGTTTCATGGAAGCCACCACGCGATCCCCCACCACAAAGCATCTGATGTCTGAGCTATCTGCTTCTTTGATAAATTCTTGAACCAAAATATTAGCTTTTAAGCCCGTAAAAGCTTCAATCACACTTTGCGCTGCTTGGGAAGTTTCAGCCAAAACCACGCCCATGCCCTGAGTACCTTCTAGAAGTTTAATCACAACGGGACTGCCACCGACTATTTTTAGGAGATCTTGGGTGTCATCCGGTGAATGTGCAAAGCCTGTGATGGGCAGACCAATGCCTTTTCTGGATAATAATTGCAAAGACCTTAATTTATCTCTGGATCTAGAAATCGAAACAGAATCATTAAGGGCATAAATACCCATCATTTCAAATTGCCTTAAAACAGCGGTTCCATAAAAAGTAATCGACGCACCAATGCGAGGAATCACCGCATCAAAATTATCAAGCTTTTTACCTTGATAATGTATCGAAGGCTTGTTCGATGCAATATTCATATAGCAACGCAAAGTATCTATCACTTCTATTTCGTGACCTCGTTTAAGCGCAGCCTCTACCAAACGTTTGGTAGAATACAAATTGGCGCTTCTGGATAATATTGCAATTTTCATCAGTCTGTTCTGCTATTTTAAAATTTTTGTTAAGTTCTAAATCTTATGCTAGTGTAAATACATGGATTCTAGAAAATATGCAACCTATATTCAAGCATATATTTTGATTGACGACACTTCTGGCCTATTTAGATACCTGGAAGTGCTGGTTCAGGATTGTTCACAAAATAGCATAGATCAAAGCGCTTGCATAGAGCAAATTTTAAAGCAAATAACCAGCCCCTGGTCGCCCTATTTTACACAAATTTTATCTCTGGCTTTTGAATATGCCAGCTCCCATAAACAAATTCCTGATGAAGCTATACGCGCTTTAGAGAAAATACTTCAGCAAATCCCAAAGGAATTAAGTTCTGATTTAAGTTTGTTTAAAATTAATCAGGATATTTTGCAATGCCTTCAAACTGAATCTTTGACCTTGGAACAAGATTTACAAGCACTGCATGTTAAAGATATTAGCGAATCGGTAACTGCACAACAAACTGAAAAAACAAAGACCTATTTCAAACAAAAAAGCCAAGCCCTGTTCACACTCAAAAATAGGCTTTTAGAATTAATGCGTTATTTTGAAACCAGCAAAATAATCATGCAAGAATCTATTAAAAAATTAACAAAAATCTATAATCAAACCAAAGATGAAAAAACAAAAACAGATCTCGCCTATGCAGAAAATAAAGCCCTAGAAACCCAGCTTGAAAATTTAAAACTGAGGCTAAATGGCAAAAAAGTAGAACTAGAAAGAAGATCTCGAGATTTGGATGAAATTACCCAGGCACACGTGAAAGAATCCATGGCTTTGGATCAACGGGAAGCAGCCTTGGCACTTCGAGAAAAAGCTTTAAAAGAAAAACAAAGCCAATTTGTCATCGAGCTTAAACAGTTTCAAGCACACCAAGCCAGAAGTAACCCTGCCAATGCCAGTTTAGGAAGCAGTTCTGCCAGCACAGGGGTTGCCTATCCCCCTTATCAATCCTATGGCGATGGATCCTATGCAGGACTTTATGCCGCACAATTTGAAGGTTCCCATGAACCACGGGATTTGGAAATTGAACCCGATTATGTTCCCTATGCAGCCATGCCTCATGCAGGCACTCCCTTGAAAAGCGGACGTTTGTCACGTGAACCCAAAGGGGAAATCTTAGGAGATGCCCTTAAAAACATGAAAGACTCTGGTCGAGGCAAATCAAACCCAGCCATATCGCCCAAAGCAAAAACGGATCCTTTAGGGGATTGCGGTTCCTCTAGTCACCAAAAGCAGGGTTGCTGTTATTCTTTCACTCAAATTATTTTCGATTGCTGTCATGATATTTTGGATAGAACTCGACACAGACACCAGCCTTTGCCATAATTGAAGGCTTATGATTTTTAAAAAATTTTCAAAGGCCTTCAAAGCGCTGTCTGTTAAAACTTGGGCCTTTTTAGGCTTTTCTTTGCTTGCTGGCTGCCTACACACCCTCAGTATGGCACCCTATGGCCTTTGGCCCCTGGGTTTATTGTCTGTTGCAGGTTTTTATATCACCTTAGAAAAAACAAAGCCACTCAAGCAAGCCCTAAGCCTCGGCTTATTATACGGCCTTGGCTATTTTGGGACAGGCATTTCTTGGATTTTTGTAAGTGTCTATGAATTTGGGCAGACCCCTACTTGGTTCGCAAGCCTAAGCACCGGTTTATTGATTTTTGTTTTAGCTTTGTATTTTGTTTTATTTGCCTATGCTTTTAAAAAATTATTACCTAAAACAGCCTTTCCTGGCTTAAAATTTGCTAGCCTTTGGGTGCTGATGGAGTATTTGCGCAGCTGGCTTTTCACTGGTTTTCCTTGGGCGCTGTTAGGACAAGGCCAAGTCAATGGCATTTTCATGGCCCTCTTTCCCTGGATTGGAATTTTTGGTGTTTCTTTTATTACTGCACTTTGCGCTAGCCTCTATGGGGCAAAAAAATGGTTTTTGGCATCTGTCCCAATTGTTCTTGCTGGTTTTTTTTGGGGCCAGCTTGAAGGTAAGGTGATCAATCACTCAGATAAAATAAAGACCGTTCAAAAAAAATTCAGTTTAAGCATCGTTCAACCCAATATCAAACCTGCCATGAAGTTTGATCCCGAAAAACAACGAGAACAAGAATTGCTCTACCATACTTTGAGTGAGCTTCATCCGGCAGATCTAGTGATTTGGCCTGAAAGTGCAACAACCATTCCCTACCCAGATTCTAAGGTCTTTATGGATAATTTAGATGCTTCTTACAAAGCCAAGCCATCTAGCCTGATTTTGGGAGCCCCTTTAGAACAAAAAAACCGGTATTACAATAGCCTTTTCGTATTAGGCCAAAGTCAAGGCCTGTATTCTAAAAGGCAGCTGGTTCCCTTTGGAGATTTTGTACCTTTTGAGGATTGGTTCCGTGGGCTATTTGGTGCCTTTGATCTGCCTTTGTCTAGCTTTCAAGCTGGCCCTGCTGCTCAAGCCACTGTAAAAATACAAACACAAAATTTTAGTTTTAATATAGCGCCTTTGATTTGCTATGAAATTATTTTTCCAGATCTAGTACGCCAAAGCGTACAAGAACACAAAGCAGATGTTATTGTGAATATCAGCGAAGATGGTTGGTTTGGAACCTCTATTGGCCCCAAACAACATTTTGAAATGGCAAGAATTCGATCTTTGGAAAATGGCATCCCCGTTTTAAGAGCTACCAGCACTGGTATTTCGGCAGTTATTTACCCGAACGGCCGAATGAAAACCATCCCAGCCCAAACAACGAAAGTTTTGCATACTGATCTGGTATTAGAAAAACAGGTCTTAACGGCTGCCTTTAAAATAGCGCCCCTCCATGTCGCTTTGTTTTCTTTGGCTCTAGTTTTGCTACTTCTGCTGTTTGCAAAACTTGGTGGCAAAAATAGGCCGCTTGGCCTAAAATCTAATTAATTCGATTAACTAACTTTTATAGGGACTACTCATTCATAAGCCCTTAGGAAAAAACAATACCAAATTGCTAATAGGTTGGCAGGAATGGTGCGCTCTGCCCCAGCTTCATTTACCAGCCATTAAAGCGAAAATTGATACCGGCGCTAAAACGTCTGTTTTACATGCAGATGATATTAAGCCCTTTTATCGTTCTGGTGTGCTTTATGTGCATTTTAATGTTCATCCCCTACAAAAGAATACACAGCTTAACCGCCTTTGTACAGCCAAAGTAGTAGACCAAAGAATAATCATGAGTTCTAATGGCCACAAAGAACGTCGTTACGTCATTCACACACCCGTTATGTTGGGACCTATTGCTTGGGAAATTGACATCACCCTCACCCACCGCGGGCCACTTTCTTTTAGAATGCTTTTAGGGCGAGATGCCCTCAAAGGACACAGTTTGATTGATCCTAGCAAAACCTTGTTAGTGACCAAGCTCAATAGTAAACAGATCAAATTACTTTATCAACAGTATTGAATAATTAATCATGAAAATTGGACTGCTCACTAAAAATCCAAACGCCTACACGGTGCAAAAACTGATTCAAGCCGGTGAGGGTTTGGGACATGAAATGGTCTTGATTAATACTGCTTTTTGCTATCTGAGCATTAATTCTGAAAGACATACGATTTATTCAACGGCACATGAAGAACTGAACCATCTCGATCTGGTTATTCCCCTGATCTCGCCTAAAAATATTGTTTATGGAACAGCCATTTTAAGGCAATTTGAAATGTTAGGCACGAAAGTTTTAAACCATGCTTCTGCCATCCAAACGGTACAAGATAAATTCAAGCTGTTTCAGTTATTGGCTCGAAAAAAGATCAATTTAGCAATCATAGCCTTTGCAGATATTCCTCAGGAGGCTGAAAAATTAATTGATTTAGTGGATGGTCCACCGCTTATTATTCGCTTACTCAATAGCTACCATCACCGAAGCGCGATCTTAACAAAAAATTACCAAGAGGCCATTAGTGTAATCAATGCTTTTCAGCAAATTCAAGCAAATATTTTGATTCAAAAATATACAAAACCAGAAGATAATAAAATTATTCGATGTCTCATTCTCGATAATAAAATCTTAGCCAGCATTGAAATTTCTGATTTGAAAAAACTCAATCGCCCCATTCAACTCAAACCAAAATTAAAAAAATTAGGCCTTGCAGCCATGCAGGCTTTGAAACTCAAATTGGGCATGATTGATCTATGTACAGATCCCCAACATGGACCTATAATACTGGATGTGCATACCAATATTAACCTCAGATTAATAGAAAAAATTTGCGAAAATAATTTGGCACCAACCATCATTGAACTGGCTCTGGCCCAAATTTAATAATAACCCAATTTTATTCGGAGTGTATAAAGCGTATCTATTATGGAAAATCTTGATAGAAAATTTTGGTTTAGTACCCAAATCGAACCCCTGAATACCCAACTTTCTAAGGAAATTCAAAGAGCCTTACTTCAAACAAGCAGGCAACTTTTTGTTCCCAGCGAGTATAAAAACCTCGTGTATACCGACGAAAATCTTTGGATTTCGCAATATCAGCATGTTTTATTTTCTGCTTTTATTTTGGAAAAATTACTGGTTCATATCCAACCCAATCCACAGCATTTTGTTTTAGAAATAGGAACTGGTCTGGGGTATTTTTCGTGTATTTTAGCGCAATTGACACATCGAGTTTTGTCTTTGGACTCGTCTTTAGAAAATATTAAACATGCGACCCAAAAAGCCTTGCATTTAAACCTGAGAAACCTACATTGCCTAGAAATTAAAAATTTTTTAAATCCTTATCATTTGTACAATCATCGCCCTAGTGCTGGCTTTAACACCATTGTAATCACTGGCCAGCTACCCTATTTACCCTCTTTTTTGTTAGAACTTTTAGGCTATAACGGCCAGATTATTTACATTCTACCTTTTAAAACATTTAGCCAAGTTCTTAAATATGAATACGATTATCAGCAGCAAACTTGGAAACAAAACTTTCTATTTTATGCTGATTTTCCAGTGTTAGCTCGTTCCAAGGAATCTCGCCATGTTGAATTTTTGCTCTAAGCCCTACCCACTTTCTTATCGCCAATTTTGGAGACAATTTTTGATCTCCGGGATTTTTGTATTTCCTGCACTATTACGGGCTGAGAATTTATTTGACATTTACCAAATGGCCCTGAAAACTGATCCAGGACTGAAAGCAAAAGCCGCTGAACACGCCGCCAATGCCGAATTACCCATTCAAACGAAAGCAGCCCTTCTTCCGCAACTCAATGCCAATACTAAATTACAAAATCACAATCAAAGCTCTCCTTCATATAAAAAATACAAATCTGAAAATCATAGCTTGAATCTTTCTCAATCTATTTTTGATTACACAGCGGTTCAAAATCATCGAGCCGCTCAATTCAAAGAAAAAAATAGCGCTAAAAATTGGGATGATTACAATCAACGTTTTGCATTGGAAGTTTCCAATCGTTATTTTCAGGTTTTAAATGCATTTGCCAATCTGCATTATACTGAAAAACAAGCAAAGGCTTTTCAAACCAGTTTGAATCAAAGTATTGCCCAAAATAAAGCGGGGGTTAATACGATCACCGATGTACATGAAGCACAAGCCAAATATGATAATGCGCATGCAGAACACATCGCTGCCTTGAATCAAGTTGAAATTAAAAAAACACAACTCATGGAATTTTTAGGTTCTCAGACACTTCAAAAAATAGCTGATCTGAAACCGGGATTTAAACCCCAAGCGATTGTAAAATATAATCTCAATCATTGGTTAAGCCTGAGTAAAAAAAACAATGCCCAACTTTTGGCGGCTCATTATGGTGTTGAAACAGCCAAACACAATTGGTTTGCTAAAAAAGCAGATTATTTGCCTAATGTCAGCTTTAATTCTAGCCTGAGCTATGGCAGCAATAACAGCAGCCAAGAACGCCGTTTTCGTTCCAACAGCATCGGATTAAGCATTAGCCTACCTATCTTTTCAAGCGGCCATGGTAGCTCCAGAATTCAACAATCTTATCAAGAATTAAATCAAACTCAATTCAACCAAGAGCAATTAATTAAAAGCATAGACAGCCAAGTCAAACAATCTTTTTTTAATCTCAGCAGCCATGAAAGTCGTGTGACTGCCCTTAAGCAAGCCATTGTTTCCAATCGAAGCGCTTTGAATGCGACTCAATCTGCTTTTGAAGCTGGGACTAGGACTTTATTAGATGTTCTCAATGCACAAAGTAGCCTCTTGCAAAGTGAGCGTGATTATAAGAGTGCAAAATACAGCTATATTTTAGAATACTTGACTTTAAAATACCTGGCAGGCTCTATTAGAGAAACTGATCTGGTTGACATCTCTCGCCATTTGATTTAGTTTAAAATCAAATCAATTAGAAACTAAAATAGGAGTCTTAAAATCATGTCCAAATCTCAAGACAAAAAGAAAGAAACGAAAAAACCTGCTGCCAAAAGCCTAAAGGAAAAAAGAGCCCTGAAAAAAGAGAAAAAGGGATAAAGCATCTGTAGGGCTGGTCTCTGTGCCAGCCCTATAATGGATTTAATTAAACAAAAGTCTTAAGCCGAGCGATAGCCATTTCTAAATTTTCCAGGCTGGTTGCGAAAGAAAATCGCAAATAGCCTGAGGCACCAAAAGCTGAACCAGGAACCATGGCCAAATGGGCCTGTTTCAGCAAATACATTGCCAAATCTAAATCAGTTTTTAGGCCTAAATGAGCCATGAAACCTTTTATTTCTGGAAATAAATAAAAGGCTCCATCTGCTGCCGTACACTTAAAGCCTGGTATTTGATTCAGTTGTTCTAGTAAATAATCATGCCTTGTTTTAAAGACCTGGATCATATTCTTAACATAGTGCTGCATTTTATCAGGATTTGATAAGGCCTCTAAGGCTGCGTATTGAGAAATAGAACAGGGATTGGAAGTACTTTGGCTTTGTAGATCGATCATGGCTGCTATCAAATTTTGAGGACCTGCCATAAAACCTATTCGCCAGCCAGTCATTGCCGAAGTTTTAGAAAGCCCATGTGCAATCACCACACGATCTTTTAATTGCGGACAAGCCATGGCCAAATTTGAAAATTCCTTTCCTTCCCATAACAAATGTTCGTAAATATCATCACTCAAAATTAAAATTTGACGGTGTTTTTCTAATACCGCACCTAAGGCTTTTAATTCTTCTTGGCTATAAACCATGCCAGTGGGATTCGATGGGCTATTTAAAATAAATAGCTTAACATTTGCAGAAGCATTGCTTAGGGTTTGTTCTAATTGCTCTGGCCTAATTTTATAGGTCTGTTCAAGACCTGTTTGAATCATTCGAACTTTAGCGCCTGCTAATAAACAAATATCTGGATAAGACACCCAATAGGGGCTAGGCACAATCACCTCATCACCTGGGTTTAAATAAACTTGCGCCAAGTTATAAATGGCTTGTTTGCCACCACTTGTAACCATTACAGATTTTAAATCATAATCCAAATGGTTTTCAGTTTTGAATTTTTGAACAATGGCCTGCCTTAATGCAGAGATGCCTTCTGTAGGAGTGTATTTAGTGTAACCCATTTGTATGGCTCTAATGGCTGCTTCTTTTACAAACTCTGGGGTATCGAAATCGGGTTCACCAACAGCTAGGCTAATCACAGCTTTGCCTTCGGCCTTTAGGCTTTGCGCGAGGGATGACATAGACAAAGTAGGAGATGGTTTTAGTTCTTTGACGCGTTCTGAAGTATTAAACATGAAAAAATATTTAAATTACAAAAAAAAATTAAAAAAAACGGGGGATTTAAACTCCCCCCTTTTTAGATTAAAAAAAACCTAATTATTTTCTAATTAGGCTTTTTTGCAATCTGGGTACTTAGCGGTTACTGCTTCTTCGCATTTAGCGTCGCCAGCACATTTGTCCCATTCAGCTTTGCCTTCGCCTTCACAAGCAGCGAAAACTGAACCAGCCATCAAAGCAGCTACCATAGCAGCGATTAATTTTTTCATAACACTCTCCAGTCTTAAAGTTTAAGTATTATCAGGTTTAACAAACAAAATAACCACGGTGTTTAACCTCGTCAATTTGATTATTATTCCATCATGATTCCACTAAGAAGTATAGCACAAGATATGAGCCAACTACCCTAGGAAACATAACACTATCATAGCTTTTTTAATGCTGCAATATCCCCCCCATCATCTCAATTAATCCAATGATTAGTTTTGATATAGGTAGCATGTTGGTAGGTCTATGTTTTCTTGCTTTAATTTTTCCTGAATTTGGATCAATAATTCAGTTTTTAAATCGAAAAAAGAACTTTGTTTGGCCCAAACTGAAAATTGCAACAGTAGACCGATATCTGAAAACTCAACAAATTGTAGTTCTGGATTAGGTGTTTCTAAACACAAACTATTCTGGGCTGCTAACTCTAATAAATATTCCCGAAGTTGGGCAATATCTTCCTTGTTACTGACTTTGAATCGAATGTCTAAACGCCGAATAGGAAAACGAGATATGTTTTGAAATTGCGATTTTAAAAGCATTTCATTCGGAATACGAACCAAGGTATTGTCTCGCGTTCGAATGCTAATGGATAATAAACCTACGGATAAAACTTCTCCCAATACATCATTAATTTGCAGCACATCACCAATGATAAAAGGCTTTTCGCCAATTAAGAAAAATCCACTGATCACATTTGATATGCCTGTTTGAGAGGCAAATGCCACTGCCGCAGCACCAATCCCAGCACCAGCCATCAAAGTACTTAAGTCAAAACCCAGGTGCTTGGCTATTAACATGATTGTAATCAGCAAAATTGCATAAAAAGTCACACGTCTAGACAGCATCGAATGATGTGCAGAAATGTGATTTTTTGTGGCATAGGTGACTAATTTACTAAAAACACTGGCTACTATAAAACCTAATAAGCTGTACAGGAGAATCCTTAAAATCGTAGGAATTTTTAATTCGCTGTTTAGGTTTATCAATAGATCCTGAATTTGATGCCAAAAATGTCTGATTTGATCCCAATCCATGTGATTATTTTCCTACCAAAATATTAAAAACTGTCTTTAAGCTATTACCTGGCATCAAACTTTCTTTGGCTTCAGTAATTAATTTTAAATCTGGTATACCTGGCGGTTGACCCTTCTTAATCGTAACATTGGGATTTTCGTGACCTTCGCGCACTACGGTTACTTGTTCTGTCCACAAACGATTGTTTGAATCTTGGTACAAACACAAATAAGGCAAGGGCAAAGTCACCCGATCCAAAGACAAGATATGTCTAGATTTATTTTGAATGTACAGGGGGGTGATCATACAATCGCTCTGATATTCCAATTTTGTTAAATCAGAAGAACATTGGGTATGACCCGCATAGCATAACTCCCCGGTCCAAGTATTATTACCCAACCAAGTATCTAGTAATTTTCGGCTTGGAATAGTATCTAACTTTAGATTTAATCTAGAGATACCCATTTCTATCCAAATAGAGCTGACTACAAATAAATTAATTTGCTCATAGGCCGGTATGTAGAGAATTTTTCCCAACTTCGAATACAATGAGCGATTGGGTAAAATGGGTTTTAAATAAATGGTTTCTGTTTGAGCCTCAAAAATAAACGTTTTAACCCATAAATTTTGTTTAGGACCTGTTTGCCAATCCAACTCACTCTGATTACAATTCCAATAGGTTAGATGCCATTCTTGCTGGAAATGCTCTAAGCTGATAATCAAATTGCCAATTCGCCAAAAGCGAGACTGTCCATCCGGAATACTGAATTCGCCCCACCAGGGCTCAAGAACACGATCTGGATTAAAAAATTCCGAAGGAATATCTTTTTTGGGCGATTTTTTTGCCTTGATCCAGAATTTTAATTTTGGGATCCAAGAAACCCAGCTGATATACCCTCCTGAGCCTTCCAGGCCTCATAAGTATTTTTCATAAGCATAGCTACGGTCATGGGACCTACTCCTCCAGGTACAGGACTGATATAGCCTGCCACTTTAGAAACACTTTCAAACTCTAAATCTCCCAACAGGCGCCCATTTTTAGCATCGCGGTTGATGCCTACGTCTACAGCAATCACCCCAGGCTTTAACCAATCACCTGTAATATATTCAGGCTTGCCCATAGCGGAAACAAGTAAATCTGCATTTTTTAAAGACCTTTTAAAATCTAAATCCTTGGTTTGGCTATGACAAATACTCACCGTGCAACCCTGATGCAGCAACTCCAAAGCCATTGGCAAACCTACGATTTGCGAACGTCCCAAAACAACTGCAGACAGCCCTGATAACTCTATTTTCAATCGTTTGACTAAGTACAAAACACCTGCTGGTGTACAGGGCCGAAGGGCTGCCTGATTTTGTACCAACCTTCCTATATTATATGCATGAAAACCATCGACATCTTTCTCAGGCTTAATACAAGCCAATAAACCTTCAGTCTTCATACCGAATGGGAGAGGTAATTGCAGTAAAATACCGTGAACTTTGGGATCTTCATTCAAGTCTTGGATAATTTCAATTAATGCCGATTCCAATAAGGGTCGGAATTCCTGGACAACATACCCCAAACGCTCTGCCATCGCCTTTTTCTTTTTAACATAGACACCTGAGGCAGGATCATTCCCCAAACGAATGACTGCCAAACCAGGTGGAGGGGCTTTTGGATTTAAGCAACGTGCTGATTCTAGATTTTGTTTCAAATCCAAAATTAATTCTTCAGAATAAAAAAGACCATCCATTATTATTGCAGACATAGGCCCATTATAAGGGATTTTGATCAACTGGCAACAGCAAAGTAAACTTGGTACCCTGCCCTAATTTACTTTCTACCAAGAGCTGACCTTTGTGTTTTTCGTTAATAATAAAATAGGACATAGATAAACCCAAACCAGTCCCTACCCCCACTGGTTTGGTTGTAAAAAAAGGTTCAAATATATGTGCTTGTACTTTTTCGCTCATACCTGGTCCATTGTCTTCGATAACAATACTCAAAAATTTTTGATCATTGGATAAAGCCAGACTAATTTTAATTTTCGGATCTTCAATTTTTTGTTCAGACATAAAAATAGCTTGTGCGGCATTCTTCACAATATTTAAAATAACTTGTTCTATTTCCAAAGAAGAACAAACTATAAAGGGTAAATTGTTAGGTAGATCTTTAATGATTTTTATTTTTTTAAAATCCATACTTTTGGTTAAATCATAGTCTGTTGTTATAATTGACAAGACTTCATTCACTATGTTTGTCATATCACTGGCAACCATAGTAGAATCACTATGCCTGCTAAATCTTAGAACATTTTTCACAATATTTGCAGCACGTTCTCCTACTTCCCTAATCCCCTTGATAAAACCATGAATGCCTCGCAATTCTAAATATTGATGCGTTGCATTTAAATCTAAATTACAAGTTTTCGCAATTTCTTGATTTTTGGCATTATCAGCCTGTAAACGACGTTCTATATTTTGAATGCCTTGTAGTATGGCTCCCAGAGGGTTATTAATTTCATGGGCCATACCTGCTGCCAAGGTTCCAAGCGAAGTCATTTTTTCAGATTGCATAATCATACTTTCTAATTTTATTTTTTCTGAAATATCATCGAGCCTTAATATAAAATTAGTTTCCCCAGAATGAAGAGGATAAACTAAAATATTAAATATCTTTTTCTCACCATCTATATTTAATGTCTTTTTTTCAATTGATTTTTTTTCTTTAAAATTGAATTCTTGCATGTCTACAATTAATTGAGATATTTTTTTATTTAAAGCATCTTTTGATTTAATCAATAAAATATTTTCTGCGATTTTATTCCAAAGAGTAACTTCTCCTTCTGTATTTAGACCTACAATAATAGACGGCATGTAATCTATTATGTTTTGAAGATGTTTCTGAGATTCAAGTAATCTCTTTTCACTTTCATTTTTTTCGTCCCAAGTTTGCCTTAATTTAAATATTAAATGATTAAAAGATTCTAACAATAAAAATAATTCTGTTTTTATATGGGTTTTTTCTGAAAAATGTTCTAATTCTTTTAAATTATGCATGTCAATTTTAGAAATGGATTTGATAAAACCATCCAAGGGTTTTGAAATATAAATAAAACCTGCCCATAAAAACAAATACCAAAGCGCAACTGTTTTAATAATTGCTAAAACAAGAATTGATCTAAACAAAGGCATTACTTTTTGTAATGTAATGATTGAACTAGAATAAATCGTTGCCTCGCCTAATTTTTCTAGTTTACCATTGACTGTATTGATGTAATTCAAATCAAATTTATTTTCGATCAGTTTTGCTGTTTTTGATTCTTCAAATTTTTGAATATTTTTTTTTACAGATTCTGTTTCGATGAACTTATTTTGAATTTCTTCTGTTCGATCCTTATACAAACCACCAATCCAAGACCACACAAAATCCCCTTTTTGCTCTATTTTAACACCCACTACTTTCGGATTATTCAGGAGACCATCCCCCGCTTTTGCCACCAAGTTGGTTTCAAAGGTCCATAAAGAACTGCTGATAGCAGGCGCAAAGGATTGCTCTAAAATTTTAAGATCTTCTTTGATTTGCCCCTCTGTTGAACGGTATTCGCTGTACATTTGAATGGCTGTCAGTAAAACAGTAATGATGAAATAGATGCTGAACACTACTTTCAGCAACCTCAGAACTATTGATTTTCTTATATGGTCAATTTTTAAAAGATTCATACCCAACCTAAGTGTAATCTATTTTTCAAAAAATAGGCAAAATCCTTGAATTGTGTTAGTCTTGTTATTCTATTGGCCCAAGTGATCTGAGATCAAGATTTTGATCATGCTGTGTCAATTTTCAGAACAATAACGAGGAAAATCCATGCATCCACATCTAAACATCGCTGTTAAAGCTGCTCGCCTTGCAGGAAGAATACTCATGCGATTTTATGACAGCCCAGAGCGCCTGCAAACACGTGAGAAAGGCTTTCATGATCTAGTCACGATTGCTGACGGCAAAGCTGAAGAGGCAATTATCGACACCATCAAAACTGCCTACCCTAAACACCATATTTTAGCAGAAGAACAAGGCAGCCTCGAAAGTAATGTAGATTCTGATTATCTTTGGATTATTGATCCCTTAGATGGTACTTTTAATTATGCGCATGGCTACCCCTCTTTTTGTGTTTCCATTGCCCTACAATTCAAGAACTACGTTGATATCGCGGTGATTTATGATCCTATCAGCCAAGATTTATTCACTGCCGTTAAGGGCCAGGGTGCGCAGTTAAATGGCAAACGTATTCGTGTTTCTAAAGCAACAAACTTCCAACATGGCCTAATAGGGGCCTGCTTGCCCTATAGAAACATCAAACGCATGCCTGAATACTGTCGACACATTCAAGCCTTGGTTGAACAGGGCTGTAATGTTCGTTGGTCTGGATCAGCTGCTTTGAATTTGGCTGCTGTTGCTGCTGGCCGTTTAGATGGTTTTTGGGCCCATGCGCTTGAAAAATGGGACATCGCTGCTGGAATACTACTCATTAAAGAAGCCGGAGGCATTGTTTCTGGCGTGAGCGATGAATTAGATCCCATGGAAACAGGCCGTATTTGTGCAAGCACACCTAAATTAATGCCTCTACTTCAGGGGGTTCTGAACCAGTAATCATTAAGATCTAAGCATTCTAGTGCTACACTTCAGTAAATTGAACAAAAACAAGCGTAAAGCCCCCGGATTTATCCGTGGGGATATAAGCTTTCCTTTAAAAAATAAAAGGTCTAGTATTAGTTGTTGTTTGTAGTGTATAATCACTAAATGCCTATTCCATTAAAATAATTAAAATATAAGTCCAATCGAAACGTGGTGTTCTCTTGCAAATACCATGTGATCTGGTGTCCGAAATACCGTAGAAAGGTATTGGTGGGTCCACATGTCCTCTAGTTTTATTCATGAATTTCGTTTAAATATAAGCCCAAAAGAAAGTTATATTTTAGATTTAAAACTCAATGTGGCTCCGCAGTTGTATAATGCCTGTTTAGGAGAAGGCTTAAAGCGCCTTCAATTAATGCGAGAATCTAAGAAATACCAGAAAG
>JBJSZW010000177.1:0-5986 GCA_046090565.1 Gammaproteobacteria bacterium | reverse complement strand
CATGGGAGCAACCCGGGGCCAAATCATGGGTATTTTTATGACTCAGGGTCTATGGATTGGCGTTATAGGTATTTTATTGGGCTTGATAGGTGGTTTGAGTTTGTCTTATTACGTGACTGAAATAGTCAATTTTCTAGAAAGCTTGTTTGGAACTCAATTTTTAGACAAATCAGTGTACTTGATTAATTTTGTGCCTTCAGAAATTCGATCCTCGGATGTTTGGGGCGTGACTTTAATTTCATTGATTTTGAGTTGGTTGGCAACCATTTATCCTGCCTACAAGGCAGCCAGCATAGAACCTGCAGAGGCCTTACGTTATGAATAAAATTATTGCTTGTTCAGGAGTGAGCAAAGAATTTTTAGACAATCAAGCCAGAATTCAAATTCTTAAAGGCATTGATTTAGAATTGCATTCAGCTCAAACCATTGCTATTGTTGGAAAATCAGGCAGCGGTAAAACTACTTTATTGCAAATTTTAGCAGGATTATCTGAACCCACTGAAGGTGAAGTGTTTTTACTGAAGCACAAATTAACAGGCCTTTCGGATTCAAAATTAGCCGCTTTTAGAAATAGATACTTGGGTTTTGTTTATCAATTGCATCATCTCTTGCCTGAATTTACAGCCTTAGAAAATGTGGCTATGCCACTTTTAATTCGCGGGAAAGATAAAATTTCTAAAATCAAGAAACAAGCAGCAGAATTATTAAAATTAGTGGGTTTGGAAGATCGCTTGGATCACAAACCACAAACTTTATCCGGCGGTGAAAAACAAAGAGTAGCCTTGGTTCGGTCTTTAATTACCAAACCCGCCTGTGTTTTTGCAGATGAACCCACGGGAAGCTTGGATTTGGAAACTGCAAAAAAAATATGGGAATTGATGGATTTTTTCAAAAACGAATATAAAACAGCTTTTTTAGTAGTTACCCATGATCTAGAATTGGCTAAATTAATGGATAAAACTTATCTGTTAAAAAATGCTATCTTAAGTCATTTCACTTAAATGCTGGAAATGAATATTAATTACCCTCAAGAATTACCGATTACCCAAGCCTTAGATGATTTAAGGCAGGCTTTGAATACCCATCAAGTATTGATTGTGGCGGGTGAAACGGGTTCAGGAAAGTCCAGCCAATTACCAAAGTTATTATTAGAATACGGCCAAAATAAGCCTGGTTTGATTATCCATACTCAGCCCAGGCGTATCGCGGCCAAAGCGATTGCCAAACGGCTGGCTGAAGAATTAAATGTAGAATTGGGTGAAGAAATTGGTTATCAAATTCGTTTTACGCAAAAAATACAACACAATACCCAATTAATAGTCGCTACAGATGGCATTTTACTCTCCCAAATCATGCAAGATCCGCTTTTAAAACGCTATTCTGCAATTATTCTGGATGAAGTGCATGAACGCAGTTTAAATTTGGATTCTCTTTTAGGCTATTTAAAGTTGATATTACCCAAAAGGCCGGATTTAAAATTAATTTTAAGTTCAGCAACTTTAGAATTAGAAGCTTTATGCGCGTTTTGGGGGAAAACCAGAGCCAAATTACTAGAAGTATCCGGTAGAACCTATCCGGTAGAAGTTTTGTACCGGGAGTATAAAAACCCTTATGAAACAGAAATAGCCCATAGTATTGAGTATTTATGGGATTTTGAACTCGGTGATGTTCTGGTTTTCTTGCCTTCAGAACGCGATATTTTAGAGACAAAAAAATATTTAGAAAAACATTGGCAAGGATCTATTCAGGCCGGAAAAATAGCTGTTTTAAGCTTGTATGCCCGTTTGAATCAAAAAGCACAAGGCTTGGTTTTTGAAACTTCAAAAACGGGGCAGCGTGTTATTTTAGCCACTAATGTTGCTGAAACGTCTTTAACCATTCCGGGTATTAAGTATGTGGTGGATTTGGGAACGGCCAGAATTTCGCGCTATAATCCCCGTTCTCGAATTCAAAGATTACCGATTGAAAAAATTTCACAAGCCGCAGCCAATCAACGCAAAGGACGTTGTGGGCGTTTAGAGCATGGTATTTGTATTCGTTTGTATTCAGAAGAGGATTTTAAAGCTCGAGATTTGTTTAATATTCCAGAAATATTAAGAAGTAATTTATCGGCCGTTTTACTTAGATTAATTGCCTTGGGCATACGAGATCTAGAGCATTTCCCCTTTCTGACCAAACCAAATAATCGTTTAATTACAGATGCCTTAAATCAATTGTTAGAAATTCATGCCATTAACGATACTCGAAAATTACTTCCCCTGGGCCAAAAATTAATGCGCTTGCCTTTGGATCCAGCCTTGGGAGCCATGCTTTTAAATGCACAGCAACACCATTGTGTGGCAGAAATATTAAGCATTGTTGCTTTTTTGTCTGTGGGTGATCCTAGGGAAAGACCCTTGGGAGAAGAAACACGGGCCGATCAAAAACAAGCCCTTTTTAAAGACAAGCAATCGGACTTTTCGAGTATTCTAAAACTTTGGTTGGCCATTGAAGAATCTAAAAAAGTGCTCTCTAAAAAGAAATTCAAAGCTTGGTGTGAAACACATTATTTATCGCATCAAAAAATAAAGGAATGGGAACAAACCCATCAAGAATTACAGGGCTTATTACAAGAATACGGTTTAATAAAAAAAGAGCATGTTAAGATTCAGGAAATAGCAGATTATGCCGCTATCCATAAAGCCTTACTCATTGGGCTTTTGCCAGGCATTGGCCTACAGTCTAGAACGAATAAACAGGCTTATCAAGGTATTCGTAACCGGCAGTTTTATATTTTTCCGGGTTCTGCTGTGTTTAAGGCTCAGCCGGAATGGATCATGTCTTTTGCTTTAGTAGACACTAAAAAAGTGTATGCTCGCTGGGTAGCAAAAATGGACTTAAAATGGCTTTTAGAAATCTTTGGGCATTTAATTGTTTATGCCCATACCCAAGGCCATTGGGATCCAGAAAAAGGAGGAGTTTATGCTTATGAACAAGCCAGTTTGTATGGATTGATTTTATATCAATCTAAAAAAGTTTACTTACCTAATATAGATTTGTTATTGGCCAGAAGTGTTTTTATTCGAGAAGCACTTTTAAATCTAGAGTATATAGAAAATATTAAAAATTTTAATATAAAAAATTGGAATCAAAATACTCAAAAATTTTTTAAGAATCATCAAGAACAACTAATTGAATGGCAGGAGGTTGGTGAAAAAACACGCAATCAGGAACTATTAAATCTGGAAAATCTTTATGTTTTTTTGGATGAAAGGCTAGGAGAGGCAGTTTGTAATTTTGAGACTCTAAATCACTTTGCTGCAAAACAGCAAAATATTCAGAATTTACTGTGGCATTGGCAGCAATTTAATAATTTGGCTTTTAGTCAAGAACATTATCCAGAGGAACTGAAATACGGAGATTGGAAGTTTGAGATCAGTTATTTTTTTAAACCCGGTGATGAGGCCGATGGGGCGACTGTATTCATTCCAAAAATTTTAGAAGCTAAAATTTCAAAAGACAGGTTAGATTGGTTGGTGCCTGGGCTATTATTGGAAAAAATTGCTTTTTGGATCAAGCATTTACCAAAATCTAAACGCCTAGATTGTTCTGAAAGTTTGCTACAGGCTTTGTTGGCCCAGCTTTTAGAACAGGCGCATCAAACAGTCGCAGAGGCCCTATCTATTATTTTAAACAAGCAATTGGGTATTGAAATTGGTCCTGTATTTTTTAATAAAATAGCCCTGCCAGAGCATTTAAGATTCAGAGTGGCTTGGTTGAATGAAAAATCTGAAATTTTAGAATACACACGCGTTTCTCAGGGGCCTAGCCCTGAAATAGAGGTCAATAGTTCTAGTTTGGCAATAGATGTTGATCCCCTTGAACGTGCATACCAAGCGTTTCCAGAACAAATACCCCAGATCAAACAATCAAAAATAGGAGGACAGGTTTTAGATTTGTACTTGGGTTTGGTTCCTATTCAGAATCAAGCATTTAAACTTCAGGGGTTCATCGATCATAACGAGGCTCTAATGGTTCATAGAAAGGGAATTAAACAGCTTATTTTTTTAGAGCATCAAACCTATTTTTATAGTCAAATTAAAAAAGGTTTGGGGTATCAGCAGGTGGTATTGGGTTTTGCCGGATGGTTTGATGCCATGGATTTAATACAAGATTTGATCTTGGCCAGTATAGAACATGTTTTGCCAGAATCAGATTTACCGTACGCTAGGTCAGATTTTGAACAATTGGTTTTTAATATTAAGCATAAAATATTGGAAAAATCTAAGTTTTTATTCGAAACTTTGAAAATTGTTGAAAGTATTTATAGCAGCTTTAAAATAGGCCTAAAAAATTTGGAAAGTAGGGGGGAAATTCAAAAAACAGCCTATGCAGATATTATGGAGCAATTAAAAAGTTTGTGGTGCCCTGATTTTATACAAAAAACACAAGAAAATTTGTATTTTAGAATGCCTTTTTATTTGCAGGGCATTAGACAAAGGCTTAAGAAAATAGAAGAAAATCCAAAACAGGCTCAGGCCTTGTATCTGTCCTTATTGCCAGTTTTAAAAAAATACAAGGCCATGGAAGTGCAAGATTTAGACACCCATTATGCCTTGGAAGAATTAAGATTGTCTATTTTTTCACCAAATCTAAAAACGCAATTGCCAATTTCCATAAAAAAATTTGAACAAATTTTGAATAAAAAAATTTAATTTTCTTGTATTTGAATCTAAACTTATTTAGAATTGAATCATGCCTAAAAAAGATCAAGATGCAGACAAGGAATTCCAAAACGTGTTGGCTCAGCTTCATCAGGGCGTTTTAGATCTTGATCTAGTCGCTTCGCATGGAACATTGAAAGAAGTTAATGTGCTGCTATTATTGAAGGCTTTGAAATACAATAATAAAATAAAATCACTTTTAATAGAAGATAATCAATTATCTGGTTATCTTCTTAAAAATATTTTATATTACTTAGTATCTAGTCCTTATTTAGAAACCCTCGATTGTAGTGGAAATCCCATTGAAAAAATAAGTTTAAAAATTATATTAGAAATCATTTCAAAAAACAATAGATTAAATTATCTCAGATTAAATAATTGTTTTTTAACCCCAGAAATGGTAGAAGCATTGGCTTTGGTATTAACAAGCAATAGAACAATAAAAACACTGGACTTATCTAGCAATCAAGTGGGTGAAAAGGGTCTTTTGGCATTAGAAAACATGCTTAAAAAAAATAAAACCATAAAAAAATTGAATTTATCTTGCTGCTTTTTAGGAAACAAAGAAATCAAGTCTTTTGTAAATAGTCTAAAAACAAATACGACTTTAAAAGCATTGGATTTAAGTTGGAACAGAATGACGATGCCGTATTTATGGGAATTAAGCGAAGCAGTATTGTCCAGCTATATTGATGATTTAAATTTAGAATACAATGATTTAAAAGATGATAAAAATACAACAACAAAACTAGTAATGATGAATATTAGAGTACAAAACACCTCTAAGTTCAGTATAGAAACATTGAGTTCCTTGCCCTCGCCATTGCTCAGGCAGTATCAACAAAGTATGTCTCCAAGAAAAAGAAAATCAGATTCTGATTTAGACATCCCCCTTATATTAGAAGAAAATTCAGATGAAAAAAAAGGATTTTTATCTGACGATACCATGCTAAAAAAAAAAGAAGAATGTGTGATTTCTTAAAAAAAAATTAAATCAGAGTTAATATTAAAATATTTTGAGAAGAAGCATGAACGATTGAATCGGTATGGATATTTTCACCAGGTTTAAAATTATTTGAATTTTCTAACAGGTTTAATCTTTTTTTAAGATTTCCACGATACTGCATGCGTGCAATGATTTCTTGACCTCTGTAACAGCCTTTTTTAAAATTAATAGCAGCTTCCAGGTTAACAAGCCCTAAATCATGCGGTAAAAACTTACCAGAGGTTTGAGGAAATACTTCGGGGATTTTATTTTGAATTTGCCAATCAAATCAATCATC
>JBJSZW010000176.1:0-11983 GCA_046090565.1 Gammaproteobacteria bacterium | reverse complement strand
CCTGCATATCAATTTTTTGGAGAATTTCATTCTAAGAATAGCTTCGTGCCAGACTTGTTTTGGGTTTGGGACCACAACTCCCATCATGCATTCAAGACAAATAATGA
The DNA here is from genome assembly GCA_046090565.1 of Gammaproteobacteria bacterium. GTDB lineage: Bacteria > Pseudomonadota > Gammaproteobacteria > UBA6186 > Azoamicaceae > JBJSZW01. The sequence continues at coordinate 11,876 of JBJSZW010000176.1, read as the reverse complement.
CCCTAGCTTTTTGAGGTATCATAAATCTTTTCTTGGGGGAATGCCATGGAAGTTGTGGCAGGATGCAATACCACATAAAGAAAAATTAAGCCAAAAAAGTTTTTTTGATTCAAGTAAAATTCACATTTTGATAACCATGCAACCAGAAGTATACGGCAGGAATTTATGGGAAAAAATCATTCCTATAATTAAAAAAAATGATAAGTGTTATTGGTGGATCAGAAAACATCCTTGTTTTTATCAATATTGCAATCAACTAGATGATCTAAATAATTGTAGCTATGAGCATATCAATTTTTTGGATGCTTATAGATTGCCCATCTATACCTTACTCGAACATTGTGATTTACATATTACAACTGATTCAAGTAGTGCTATAGATGCTGACGAATTTAAAGTACCAACGCTTTTTCTATCCAATTTGTGTTATCAGTTATTCCCTTATCTCATGGCCGAAAAAAAATGTGTATATTTTGAGAGTGTTACAGATATAGAAAATTATATTACATCACTCACAGAAAAGATTTCAAAAGTCGCTCAATAATATGATCAATATTTTTAAATGTAACGCTTCAAACATTGCATCTGTTCAATCCAGTCTCAAAAGGTTGGGTCTTTCTGAAAAAGATTTAGATAGGACTAACCGTCGGTCGAAATTTTTTCTTCCAGGTGTTAGCTCGTTTGATTCATATGTTTTGTCTTTGAACGAGAATAATGTGCGGCCCACTCTCATAAACAACAAGAATATTGATATCATCGGTATCTGTGCCGGAGCACAAATTCTTTTCGAATCGAGCCAGGAAGGCAATGAACGGGGATTAGGACTATTTCCTGGGCGTGTAAAAAAAATCGCCACCAGTTCGAACATTAAAGTTCCTCACCTGGGATGGAACACAATCGTTTTAAATGAAAACCATCCAATGGTTCATTTGTTTGATGGGATTGATCTTGCAAATAAAAAATTTTACTTTTCCCATTCATATCGTTTCCCAGATTCGGAACATGCCTTAGCCTATGTTGATTACGGAGAGAGATTTCCTGTTGTTGTTGCAAAGGATAATTTAATTGCAATTCAATTTCATCCAGAAAAGAGTTATGGGCAGGGACTCCAACTTTTAAAGAATATTTGCGAGTTATAATGATAACTTCCAGAAAAATACCGGTTTTACAAATTCTTGATGGCAAGCTTGTGAAAACTAGGAAATTTAAATCCCCGGTTTATATTGGAGACCCTCTCAATGCAGTAAAAATTTTCAATGATAAGGAAGTTGATGAATTAATCATTTTAGATATATCACCTGAAAGAAGAGAAAGCGGTCCTAATTTGAAACTAGTGGAAGATTTGCTTTCTGAGTGTCAAATGCCAGTCGGTTATGGTGGCGGTGTACGGAACCTAGACCAAGCTCATGATGTTTTTCATTTAGGTGCTGAGAAAATTGTTGTAAATTCACTTGCATATAATAATCCCAAAGAATTAAGAAGAATTTCTGATACCTATGGCACCCAAGCTGTTTCATTTTCCGTTGATTATGATATGAATCTTTTTGGAAATTTTAGATTCTTTAAACATTCAGGCACCTCAAAGACACGATATTCGCTAAATGACATAACCAATCTTATCCGAGACATTTCGTGTGGCGAGGTCATTTTGCATAATATTTCTTTAGATGGCTCGTTTACAGGATTTGATTATAAATTACTGGATTTTTTAAAAGATAGCCTTGATATCCCTATTGTTTTGTTGGGTGGAGCCAAAGACCATAATGATCTAAATCAAGCCATATCAAAGGGTGCTCATTCAGCTGCAGCTGGGAGTATGTTCGTTTTTCAAGGCCCTCATCGGGCTGTTTTAATTCAATATTAAGGAGAATTTAAATGCACACCTGTTCAATTTGTTCATCGTCTTTCCATAGAAATATTGATACCCATAAGCATTTATGGGTGCAATGTTTGCAATGTAACAACATTAGAAGAATAAGAAAGAAATCTTATCCACTAATAAACCTCTCTCATGCAATCCATAAAAATTTCCCAAACTGGATGGAAAAAATTCCTAAAATAAGAGGGATTAAAAATATGTTTAATTCCTTAGGGGCAAAACCTGAACATGAAGATTTTTATGAATATTATAAAGATTCTTATATAAAAAAAGATATTGATATTTCGAAAACAAAATATGCTGATGAGTATAATACCTATCTTAAATTAATGACAGAATTAAAAATTCCATTTATGGGGGGGGGCTGCTGGATTTATGCGGAGAACCTGGATATTTTGCGAAAAATGTTCAAGAAAATAAAATTTTTAAAAAAGTCTATTGCACGGCCTACAATTCTGAGGTTGCAAAAAAAATTCAAAATACCTTCGAAGTTGATTGCATGCCTTTTGACTTTCAGAACGATAAATTACAAGAAAAATTTAAAGATGCTTTTTTTGACTTTGTAACAATTAGATGGGCTATGAATTTTTGTATTGATTTGGATTCTTTTGCAAAAGATTTATACTCCAAACTAAATAATGCTGGAATGGTTTACATGGATCTTTCTGCTCCTGCAATTGGCACATGCTTAAGGTGGCAGTTTGATGATTATACATACGAGTTTTTATATACTTCAGAAACAATCAAAAAAGTATTTGCGGAAAATGGTTTTAAATGTGTTGCTTTTAAACAAGATGCTTTCTATTACAATTATTTGGACGGTATTTCCGCTATATATGAGAAAATTTATTATAAATATTATGAACTAAAAAACAGAAAAAATTTTGATAAAAAGGCTATGCAATTAATTCAAAATGGCTACTGTTTAGTTTTTTCAAAAACAGGAAAATAAATGCAACTAAAAACTTGTAATTTTTGCATAATGGATAGCACAGATCCTAATATTATTTTTGATGAAAAGGGTCAATGCCATCATTGCAGGTCGTATCTAGAAAATCTTCCAAAACTTCCGTCTCTTCAAAGTAATGCTAAAGAACAGCTTAGCAACATGGTAAACCGTATCAAAGAAACGGGAAAAGGAAAAAAATACGACTGCGTTATTGGGCTAAGCGGAGGGGTGGATAGCACCTATGTAGCATATGTTGTTACTAAAATTTTAGGGTTACGTCCTATCGCCGTTCATATGGATAATGGATGGAACTCCGAGCTTTCTGTTAAAAACGTTGAAAATATTGTTAAAAAATTAGGAATCGATCTTTATACAAAAGTTTTAGATTGGGATGAGTTTCGAGATCTTCAATTAGCTTTTCTTAAAGCATCAACACCTGATTCTGAAATCCCTACCGATCATGCCATATGTGCAACTCTATATGAGGTGGCGGCTAAGCATAATATAAAATATATTATAAGTGGTGCCAATTTTATCACTGAACGCATTATGCCCCATGCTTGGTCACAAGGGCATGGGGACTATCGCTATATCAAAAATGTTAGCCAAAAATTCGGCAAAATACCGCTTAAAACGTTTCCCTATTTAAATGATCTAAAACGTTTTTATTACGAAAAAGTTTGCGGCGTAAAATTTGTACCAATTTTTGATTATTTTAAGTTTGATCTACAAATCGCCAGAAAAACCATTCAAGAAGAATTAGAGTGGAAAGATTATGGAGGTAAACATTATGAATCGCTTTATACAAAGTTTTTCCAAGGGTATATTCTTCCTCAAAAATTTAGCTTTGATAAACGTAAGGGCCATTTATCAAATCTTGTTTGTGCAGGATTTTTGTCACGAGAAGAAGCGTTAAAGAAACTAGAGCATCCAGCAATCGAAAAGGATGAGGCATGTTACTTAAAACAATATGTTGCAAAAAAATTTAATATTTCAGACTCTGAATTAGAGGAAATTCTTGCACTGCCAACAAAGACCTATCAAGACTATCCCAATTCTTATAACTCATCTTGGTATATTTATTCTCGTAAATATTTAAAACCTATTTATCGTTTTTTTGTCCCTGTTAAGGAATAAGTTATGGCTCACCCTAAAATTTCCGTAATTGGTTGTGGGTACTGGGGTAAAAACCTGGTGCGTAACTTTGCAGAGCTTGGTGTGTTGCATTCTGTGTGCGATGCCAATCAAGATTTAGCGAAACAAGCAGCCCAAGCTTATGATGTTCAAAGCCTCACCCTTGAAGAAATGGTTAAAGGTGATTGCCATGGAGTTGTGATTGCAGCACCCGCAGCACAACACTATGAATTGACAAAAGTGTCTCTTAACGCCGGCAAGCATGTCTTTGTGGAAAAGCCCCTCTCCTTGAAAGTGGAAGAGGCTAAAAAGCTTTGTGATCTTTCCATGCAAGTAAATAAAAAGCTGATGGTGGGGCATTTGCTTCAATATCACCCCGCCTTTTTAGAGCTTAAAAGCTTGATTCAAAAAGGTAACCTTGGTCGGCTTCAATACATCTATTCCAATCGCCTTAATCTTGGGAAATTTCGCAACGAAGAAAATATTTTGTGGAGTTTTGCGCCCCATGATATTTCCATGATTTTGGGGCTTGCTGGTGATTTACCAGAGACTGTATATGCAACAGGCGCATGCCATTTAAACCCTCGGATTCATGATGTGACCACGACTCATATGAGTTTTAAAAATGGAATTGAGGCCCATATTTTTGTGTCATGGCTGCACCCTTATAAAGAGCAAAAGCTTGTGGTCGTCGGTGATCGTGGCATGGCGGTGTTTGATGACGGATTACCATGGGGTGAAAAACTTAAACTGTACCCCCATCAAGTAACCTGGGTGGATGGTTTGCCGCAGCCTGAAAAAGCAGATGTGATCCATGTGCCTTTAGAGGTGTCAGAGCCTTTAAAAATCGAGTGTCAGCACTTTATAGATTGCATTACTCAAAATCACATGCCCCGCACCGATGGGCTTGAGGGCCTTCGTGTTTTACAAGTTTTGGATGCGGCTCAGCAATCCCTTCACACCCATCAAACTGTTTCCTTAAATGCAGAGATTAAACCCTATTATATTCACGAAACGGCCATTGTTGATGGGGGATGTGAGATTGGTCGCGGCACTAAAATCTGGCATTTTTCGCACATCATTAAAGGCACTAAAATCGGCGATGATTGTGTTATTGGGCAAAATGTGATGATTGGTCCTGCTGTAGTGGTTGGCAATCGTTGTAAGATTCAAAACAATGTCAGCCTTTATAAGGGCGTGACTTTAGAAGATGGCGTTTTTTGTGGGCCCAGTTGTGTGTTTACCAATGTCCATAATCCGCGCGCTGAGATAGAGCGCAAAGATGAATATCGACCCACCCTTGTGGAGCGCGGCGTGACCATTGGTGCCAATGCCACCATCGTTTGCGGCAATAAACTGGGCGCCTACAGCTTGATTGGCGCCGGTGCAGTTATCACAAAAGATGTCAAACCCCACGCCGTTATGGTCGGTAATCCTGCCAAGCAGATAGGCTGGGTTAGTCATGCGGGTGGGAAATTAGGTGATGATTTGATCTGTCCACTTGAGGGACGAAGATATGAAATTATCGACGAAAATCTAAAAGAGATTATAAAAAATGACAACACAACTAAAACAGCCTGAGATGATTCAGCCTATGCAATTTATTGATTTAAAATCCCAATTAGAACTTATTCGTCCACAAATTGATGCAGCAATCAAACGCGTCTTGGATCATGGAAATTTTATCATGGGGCCTGAGGTAGATACCCTTGAAAAACAGCTAGCTGAATTTTGCGGTGCAAAGCATGTTATTACTTGTTCAGATGGAACAGATGCTCTAAGTTTGGGGTTGTTGGCTAAAAATGTCGCACCAGGAGACGCAGTTTTTGTGCCATCTTTTACTTTTGCAGCCACAGCTGAGGTTGTAGCTCTCAGTGGTGCAACGCCTATATTCATTGATTCCCTGGAAGATACATATAATATGGATCCCAAAAGCCTTGCGCAAGGAATCATCCAGGCTAAAAAATTAGGTCTAAAACCCACGGGCATTATTTCTGTTGATATATTTGGGCAACCTGCAGATTATGATTCTATTCAAGCAATAGCTGATGATCATAATCTTTGGATTATGGCCGATAGCGCTCAAAGTTTTGGCGCTTCTTATAAAGGCCGCAAAGTTGGCAACATTGGTGATATGGCAACTACTAGTTTTTTTCCAGCAAAACCTTTGGGATGTTACGGCGATGGTGGTGCGATTTTTACCAATGATGATTTTTTAGCGGAAACTCTTAGATCTCTTAAAGTACATGGCAAAGGTGCAGACAAGTACGACAACAGGCTTATTGGACTTAATGCTCGGCTTGATACTTTGCAAGCGGCTATTTTAATTGAGAAACTCAAAATATTCCCTAATGAATTGATCGCCCGCCAAAAAACAGCCGATGCTTATAATGAAGCGTTAAAGGATATTGTAAAAGTTCCAGAGATGATTGATGGGGCGACCTCCGCTTGGGCGCAGTATACCGTTCTGCTGCCGGAACACATAGACCGTTCAAAGCTGATGTCTAATCTGAAAGAGGCTGGCATCCCGACAATGGTTTATTACGTAAAACCTCTGCATTTACAAACGGCTTATAAGCATTATCCAACAGCAACAGGGTCTGCGTTGCCCGTTTGTGAAAAGCTGTCTGAACGCGTGCTGAGTCTGCCCATGAGTGGGTATGTAGAGAAAAATGCTATATTTATACTAAGAAATGTTTTAACAAGGTGTTCAGCATGAAAGAAACAATCCTTTTTATATCACCTCATACTGATGATTCCGAGCTTGGAGCGGGTGGAGCGTTAATTAAGTTTCTTAATGAAGGGAAAAAAGTTTATGTCGCAGCTTTTTGTTCTGCTAAGGAGTCTTTAAAACAATATGACAAACCGGAAAATTTATTAAGTTTAGAATTTTATGCGGGAATGAATTTCTTAGGGTTACCAAAAGACCATTGTTTCTTATTTGACTTCCCATTGCGTGATTTTTCTAAATGCCGCCAAATTATACTCGATAGGTTGATAGAATTAAAAAATACTATCAAACCAGACCTTGTCATTATACCTTCAAAGAATGATATTCATCAAGATCATTCTGTTGTTCACATAGAATCTATCCGTGCTTTTAAGGATACATCAATTTGGTGTTATGAATTACCATGGAATCAAATGAAGTTTGAGGGGACATGCTACATAAAACTCGACAATGAAATAGTAAATAAAAAAATTAAATTATTGGGGCATTACAAAAGTCAAATTGAAATTAATCGCCCTTATTTTCAAGAGGAATTTATCCGTAGTCTAGCGCGGATAAGAGGATGTCAAAGTTTTACGGACTATGCAGAGGCTTTTGAGATTATTAGAGAGTACGCTTAGTATGCAAATAGCTCCATTAACACTTGATATCATTGAAAGCAATTGGATGCTTATTGAATCTATAGAAAAAAAATCAGGTCTCGCACCTTTGTGGGATAAAACCAATTTTCAATCCGATTTACCCTATAAATGGGATCTTTCAAAATTGTTAATTGAAGAAGATACTATTATAGGATATGCGATTATTTCACAAAAAACACCGGCATGTGCTCATTTACATCGAATTATCATTCTTGAAGAATATCGATGCAAAGGATATGGGTCTTATTTCATGGAGGAGATCATTTTGAATTTACCCTTTAAATATAAATTTTTTACTTTGAAAGCCGGTAATAAGGTAGCAAAAGCTTTTTATGAAAAAAAAGGATTTCATCCTATATTCTCATCAGCTGAAAATGATTATATGGTTTTGAGTCGGCAATATGACTAAAGTAGCTATTCATCAGCCGAACTTTCTACCATGGTTAGGTTATTTCTACAAGATTCATTTGTGTGACGTTTTTATCATCCTGGATGATGTGCAATTTGTTAAAAGAAGTTATATAAATCGCACAAATTTAACAAGACCTGATAATCAACAGCATCTACTATCTATCCCTATAAAAAAGCATTCACAAAACATAAAAATAAATGAAGTATTGATTAGCAACGGGTTGGAAACACAGAATATTTTCGAAACATTTACGCGGTTTTACAAAAAAAAGAAAGAATCAAAGATTATTGAGGAGATAAACAATGTCATTCGAGATATTAGAATGTATGAGAAACTTATAGATTTTAACGTTGCTCTTCTTGGTATATTAATAAAAGAATGGTTTCCACATAAAGAGGTTGTCTTTTCTTCAAATTATGGTTTTGAAACGCAAAGTGAACAAAAAATTATTGATTTAGTCAAAGCTGTAAATGGGAGAGAATACATATCTGGCTTGGGTGCAAAAGCATACCAAAGCCCGGAAAATTTTGAGAGTAATGGAATAAATTTAAATTATGTTGCATATCCTCAGCTTGCTTATCATGGTGGATTAAAAAAATTATCAGATGCTTACTCAGTATATGATTTTATCGCATATGATGAAATGAACAATCCTTTCAAATGACTATAAAAAAATACATTCAGAATAGCATAAAATTTGGGTTAGATGCCTTTTTTTTTCCTTTTTTAGTTCTTTGGTTGCTTGTACTCAGAAGCAAGTCTTATTTTACCAAAAAAAATAAAATTTTCTTTGGTCTTATGGCTAATAATAACCTTATTTATGTAAGAGACAGCTTGAAAAAATATGGTTACGATGTTTATGTTGTGCCATGGATTATTCCAAAGCATGAAAAAGGTGTCATAAATTATGATATAGATATTGAATCACATTTTCCTAAATTATACAAAAACTTTGTGGGAAACCTTGTTCTTTTATATTTTTTCTTTTTTTGGGCTACGTTTAAATTTGATATTTTTATTATTCCTTTTAAGAATAGGCTCCTGGACAGAACATTTTTATTGTCTTGGTTTGAATTTCAATTTCTACAATTAGCAAGAAAAACACTTATTCTTAATCCTTATGGTGGAGATATTCAATATCCAGAGGTATGGCAAGATTCTCATGATAACACAAAAAAAACACTCTTAAAGGCATGGATGCATGATCCTTATTATTCTAAAGTAGATTCAAGTGTAACAAAGAAAAACATTCGTTATGGGGAAAAATATGCAGATATGATTATTTCAAGCTTAGAATGGCCAGATTATCTGAGCCGAATCGATTGTCATTTGCATATGCGTGTCAAGCCCTCCAATGAGAATAACATCACCGCTCCTAAAAACAAGAAAAAGACTATTGAGATTATTCACGCAACGAATCACCCGCATTTCAAGGGTACGAATATTATTAAAAAAGCGATAGCTGAAATAAATGATCCTCTACCGAGGTGCGAATTTAGAGTTTTACAAAACACTAAAAACACAGAAGTTCTTAGACAAATAGCTTGTGCAGATGTTGTCATAGACCAATTACTCGCAGGAGCTTATGGCCGATTAGCGATTGAGGCAATGTCTCTTGAAAAACCCGTCATCTGCTATTTGAGAGATGATTTGAAAGAATTATATCCCGCTTGGCAGGAATGTCCCATTATTAATGCAAACATATCTAATATAAAAGAAAAAATTCTAGAAGTGATGAATATGCCAGCAGAACAAAGAGCAGATATTGGCGCAAAGTCTAAAGCTTATGTTGAAAAATATCATTCTCCCGAATACGTGGGAGAGAGGTTGCACACTATTATACAAAAGGTCTTAAAATCATGACACAACTTGACAAAGCCGGCACAACCTATTGGGATGACAATTGGTCTAAGGTAGAATTTCCAAAGGCCTTTGATGAAAATGACCAAAGTCTCGATAATTACGTTAACCTACAGCTCCACGCTTTTTTTAAAAATCTTTTAAAAGATAAGAAAAAATTCAGCGTTTTAGAAATTGGTTGCGCAAATTCCATTTGGCCCATTTACTTTCATCAGTACTTTAATGCCGATGTTTACGGATTGGATTATTCTGAGGTGGGTTGTGAAAAAAGCCGCGCTCTTTTGAAACATTATCATATTCCAGGTGAAATTTATTGCGCGGATCTTTTTTCTCCTCCAGCTGAGTTGCTTCAAAAGTTTGATTTGGTTGTATCCTTTGGTGTTGTAGAACATTTTGAAAATACTGCCCATTGCCTAAAATCTTGCTCAGACTTTGTTAAGCCAGGAGGCACACTGCTAACCCTCATTCCCAATATCCCAAGCATTATTGGCTTTATTCAAAAATTTGTAGACAGAGAGGTCTATGATGTACACATGCCTCTTACGAAGAAAAAAATGTTTGTCGCGCATGCATCTGCTGCTCTTGAGCTTGCGCATTGTGATTATTTTATGTCGATGAATTTAAGTGTGGTGAACTCAGGCTCATTTTCACACCATAGGTTTAATCCTCTTTTAAGACATCTTTTATCAGGAGCGTCCAAAGTTTCTTGGATATTGGAAAAGTATGGCCTTAAAATTCCCAAGAATCGGTTGACCTCTCCGTATATTATGACTGTTGCAAAGGTTTAAAGCATGATCAAAACTGGCATTACAAAATTAAATCAGCTTTCGAATGACAAGACTTTTTGTCGTAAAGAGCTCAAAAACGTCAGTATTGCGCTCTATGATCAAACGTTAAACCTTGTGGATGGTGATCAACTCGCTGAACGGATTCTTTTATTGTTTTCGGATGAAAGAGGGGCCTATAAACGTACCTACCAAAAACGGTTTGAAGCGTTTGATTTAGCTGTTATAAAAATGCTACAAAAGCTCTCCCCCCCCCCTCAAACCTTTCATGATTGTGGGGTGAGTGATGGTCGTACGGCCTTAGATTTTTTTGAGAAAATGGTGGCGATTTTTCCTGAAATTCATTATTTTGCATCAGATTACAACCCTTGTGTTTTCGTAATAGAAAAAGGAAAGCTAAAGGTGACCTTAAGCCATACAGGAAAAGTTCTAGAAATTTTATTTCCACCGTTTGTGTTTAATAAAATCAAACGGGATAGCTTTCGTCATTATCCTTTGAACCATTTGATTTTGTTTTTTATTGAAAAGTTTTGGGTTAATTCTTTAATAAAAAAGTATCAGCAAGGGCTTGTGAAAGCAAGAGAACTGCTCCTTTTTACACCAAAAGTTTTGCAAAAAGCACAAACAGATAAAAGGTTTCGCTTAGGGCAACATGATCTACTGCAACCTTTTAAAGAACCGGCTTGTATCATTCGAGCAATGAATGTCTTAAACCCCTCTTATTTTTCTGAAACTGAATTTGCTCAAGTCATCCGCAATCTTTATGAAGGATTGAGAGAAAATGGACTTTTGATTACAGGATCTAACCAAGAGGCTGGCACTATTGTGAATGGCGGCATCTATCAAAAAAAAGGAAATGGATTTTCGAAAATTTTTAACTCCGGTGAAGGGGCACCCATCGAGCCCCTTCTTCTTAATTTTAAAGCTTAAAGTGTTTTTATGCACCTTGCCCTTATCATATCATCTCTTAACGCTGGCGGGGCGGAGCGGGTTTTAACGGAGCTTGCCAATTATTGGGTGTCAAAAGGACATCAAGTAACGCTTGTTACCTTGGCATCACCGGATGCAAAGCCTTTTTATCCCTTACATTCAAAGGTCCGTTTGATCCAACTTAACCAAACTCAAAGTGAATCCTCTTTTTTAACGCGTCTAGGAAATATCCTCAGGCGCGTTTTTTATTTAAGGAAGACGCTGAAAACTCTTAATCCAGATGTGGTGCTTTCTTTTGTGGATGTGATAAATCTCACTACCCTTTTGGCAAGTGTTTGGCTTAAAACTCTTGTGATTGTGTCAGAGCGTACGCATCCCTTTTACCATAAACTTCCTGCTATTTATAATCGTTTGAGGGTAAGCGTCCAGTGAACCACACATTCTAATCTCCTAAAAATCATGTCAATCTGTGCGTATCTTAAAAATACTAATTAGGAACGCATATAAATGACGACCCGTCGAAAAAGAATGACTAAAAAGCAAGGCATTGAATTA
>JBJSZW010000175.1:0-9599 GCA_046090565.1 Gammaproteobacteria bacterium | reverse complement strand
TAAGTATAAGTATAAGTTAATTTTAAAATTTGCAAAACAAATGTCTTTAGAAGCCACTACTATTGAAAAAGATTATGCTTTAAGCTGGCTATTGTGGGGTATTTCTAAAAATACAGAATTATCGAAATGGCTGTTCAAAGGCGGGACTTGTTTAAAAAAATGTTATTTTGAAACACATCGTTTTTCAGAAGATCTAGATTTTACAGTTCCTAAAGACGCTATTTATTCTAAGAGTGGGATTCAAGAGGCATTGTCTGAAATTTCAAAAACAGTACTTGAAGAAGTTGGTCTAAATTTAGAAGCAAGGCCTATTGAGATTAAAGAAAATTTCAATAAAAACCGCGATTTAACCTATATTTGCAAGTATACTTATTTAGGGCCTTTAAATATCACTTCTCGATCCCAGCCCCGTATAAAATTAGATCTGACGAATGATGAAATTATAGTGGATGATTTTGATATCAGAACAGTGTTTCATTTTTACAGCGATAAACCAAATCCTGAAGCTAAAATCAGATGTTATTCAATCAATGATATTTTAGCGGAAAAAACAAGAGCTTTATACGAACGGCAAGGCAGAGCCAGGGATGTGTATGATCTGGTAAACATCAGTCGAAATTTTAGGGAACATGTGGATCCTAAAAAAGCGAGGCATGCTTTGTTTGAAAAATTCAGATTTAAAAAAAATTTGCCCAGACCAAGCGTCGATTTATTGTATTCTTTAATCGATCTGGAAACTTTAAGATCTGCTTGGAAAGGTCAGCTTGGGCATGAATTACAAATTTTACCCCCAGTTGAAGACTTTTTTTATGAGCTAAAAGAGGCATTATCCTGGTGGATGGAGGAATAGAGATCAAGGCCGACCTATTGCTATAAACACATAGATCCCCTTATGATTGGCGTAATATTATTTTTTGTAAAATTTTTAATTAAGATATTTATTTTTGTATGTCAACTGTTATTAACAACACTGCTAATACTAGCAATTCCAAAATCATAGTCGGCCTATCCGGAGGGGTAGACTCTTCTGTGGCTGCGGCGCTTTTAAAACAAGCGGGGCATGCTGTGCAGGCTGTGTTCATGAAAAACTGGGAAGAGGATGATAGGGCGGATGGATTTTGCCCCGCCAGCCAGGATTTTGAAGATGCCCAAAAAGTAGCTGATCAATTGGGGATAGATTTACAGCCCATTAATTTTGCCCATGAGTACTGGGAGCAAGTGTTTGCTTATTTTTTGGAAGAATACAAAGCGGGGCGTACCCCGAATCCGGACATATTGTGTAACAAGGAAATCAAATTCAAGGCCTTTTTGGATTATGCGGAAAGCCTATTGGGGGCCAGTCATATTGCAACGGGGCATTATGCCCGCTTGGCTCGAAATCCCCAAACAGGCTATTTGGATTTATTGAAGGGCTTGGATGCGAATAAAGATCAGAGTTATTTTCTGTATGCCGTGCCACAGGGCCAATTTCAGAAGGCCTTATTCCCGGTAGGAGATTTAGAAAAATCCCAGGTACGTAAGATTGCAGCGAGCTTGAATCTATCAACCGCCACTAAAAAAGACAGCACGGGGATTTGTTTTATAGGCGAGCGCAAGTTCAAAACTTTTTTACAGCAGTATTTGCCTGCACAGCCCGGAGAAATCAGAAGCTTAGATACGGATAAGAAATTGGGGCAGCACGACGGCTTGATGTATTATACCTTGGGGCAAAGGCAGGGCCTACAAATTGGAGGCTCCAAGGCAGGTTCAGGCCAGCCCTGGTATGTGGCGGAAAAAGATTTGAAGCAAAACATTCTTTGGGTGGTGCAAGGCGAGGGGCACCCGGCTTTGTTACAAAATAGCCTGGAAGCTGGGCAATTGAATTGGCTTCTAACAGAAGAAGAGCTGCAAGCAAAATTTGCCCCGGGCGAGACTTGGGCTTGTGCAGCTAAAGTGCGGTATCGCCAGCAAGAGCAGGCCTGTGTTTTGGAGTGGAAGGCAGCTGATCTGGTCCAGGCTCGGTTCGAAACTTCACAAAGGGCTATCACACCAGGGCAATCGGTGGTATTTTATGAGGGAAATCGATGCTTAGGGGGCGGGGTAATTAATCGTGCAAGCGCTGAATAATTTTAAAAAAAGAGCCTTGGCTTTGGCAGCCCTCTGCCAGGCTGCGGATGGCATTCATCGTTTAGCCATGACGGGTAAGTGGGAAGAAGAAGAGGCCAGGCCTTGTCTGCACAGCCTGTTTCAATTCAATCCAGAAGATTTAAGTTCTGTTTATGGCGGGGCCCGATCTTTAAGTCGGGGTTTGGATATTTTAAGCCTGAGTCAGAAAACCAAAGAGCAACGCTATGTTTTTAGCTATGTACATGCCATGATTTACCTGGGCAATAAGCTTTCAAAAAACCAGAAAATGCTCCAGGTCGTAAAATCTGGCCTGGAACGCGCCCAAAATCAGGTGAATTATTTTCATTTGCTGCACCCCAATGTAATGGCTAATTTGGCTGGCATCTATACAGACACCATTGGAACTTTTTGGTTCAAGTTACACGTGGTGAGTAAGCCCATTTATTTGCGCCAAAACGAGGTGAACAACAAAATTAGGGCCTTAACTTTAAGTGGCGTAAGATCCGCCATTCTTTGGAAACAATTGGGTGGTAGCGTTTGGGATTTGCTGTTTTTTCGGAAAAAGGCATTGTTGGAAGCCGTAGAATATTGGAAAAATTTAGAAACATCTGATACCATGAGTTAGAAAAAATTTTATTTATTAGATTCAGAATTTTAGATTAGAGATATTTTATGCAAGCTAACCAACTCAAACAATCCATTCAAGAAGCCATGAAAACCGCCATGCGGGCTCAAGAAAAAGATCGCCTATTGGTGATTCGTTTGATCCTATCAGCCATGAAACAAAAAGAAGTAGATGAACGCATTGAATTGGATGATACTCAAATTTTAGTGATTTTGGATAAAATGCTGTCTCAAAGAAAAGAATCCATCGCACAATACCAAGCGGCAAAGCGCGATGATCTGGTTCAAAAAGAAGTGTTTGAAACCACAGTGATTCAAAGTTTCATGCCAGCACCTTTGGAAGAAGCTGAAGTTGAAAAATTGATCCAAGCGGCCCTAAAAGAAACGGGGGCGACGAGCATTCGGGATCTATCCAAAGTCATGGCTATTTTAAAGCCACAACTGCAGGGTAGGGCCGATTTAAGCCAGGTCAGCCAAAAAATCAAAGCAAGTTTTGACTAAAATTTATTTAATAAATATTTAATAAAAAGGACTAAAATATTCATGCGGCAATTTAGATTAAAAGCGCTTATTTCAATATTAGGCTTGGGTTTAATGGCAGGCTGTGGGAACGATAAAAGAGACAGCTACAAAGGCTTAAGTGCCCAAGAAATTTTTGAATTGGCTCAAAAGCATGAAAGCAAAGAAAATTTCAAATCCGCATCCAGAGATTATGAGGCGCTAGAAGCGCGTTACCCCTATGGGCAGTATTCAGATACGGCACAACTGAGGTTAATTTATGCCTATTACAAGCAGGGTGATGTGGTGCAAGGCCTAGCCATGGCGGATCGTTTTATTCGCCTGCACCCTAATCATGATCAAGTGGATTATGCCTATTATTTGAAGGGCATGATTTACCATGATCAGCACATGAGTTTGATTTACCGCTATTTGCCTGTGGATCGCAGCATTCGGGACAAAGACTTGGCCGAAAAAGGCGTGATAGCTTTTGCGGAATTTTTAAGCAAGTTCCCAAATAGCAAGTACCGCGAAGAAGCTCAAGAAAAGTACAATTTGTTGCACGAACATGTTGCCCAATACGAAATCAACGTGGCCAGTTATTACTTTGAACGCCGAGCCTATGTTTCTGCCATTCAACGCGCCAACTATGTATTGGCCCATTATGCTTGTTATCAAAGCATAAAAGAACAAGCAAAGGCCATTATCCGCGATTCTGAAGAAAAATTGAAGCTTTAAAAACCTGACCAATTTACGATCCATCGTAAAATAGTCTTGACTAATTTACGATATATATTAAAATAGTCATATGAAACGATTGTATGACTCCGTGCTATTACAGCATTTAATTGCGAATAGGCAAATGCTTTTCTTGGCAGGCCCCAGGCAGGTGGGAAAAACCACCTCAAGCTGGGCGGTCTCTGCTGAATATGGCGCAAGTTCTTATTATTTGAACTGGGACATCCAAAAAGACCGCAAAGCCATTGTTCAGGGCCCAGAAAAAGTAATGGCCCTTTTACCTCCCCCAAAATTGGCATCAGATTCAGCGGCTAGGCTTCCCATCATTATTTTTGATGAATTGCACAAATACAAAAAATGGAAAACTTTTTTAAAAGGATTTTTCGATAAATACAGCCCCCAAGTTAAAATAATAGTGACGGGTAGTGCCAGATTAGACGTTTATAGAAAAGGCGGAGACAGCATGATGGGTCGTTATTTCCTGTACCGCCTGCATCCTTTTTCAGTTCGAGAATTATTAAATTCAAAGCTGAATATCGATAGACCTCAAGATTCAGAAATCCTAAAACCGGAAGAAATTTCGGATACAGATTTTTCTAATTTGTATGAGTTTGGGGGATTTCCAGAGCCCCTATTACAGCACTCTAAGCCTTTTTATAAAAAATGGCAAAAATTACGCAGAGCCCAATTATTCACGGAAGATTTAAGGGATCTCACAAAAATTCATGATCTGGCCCAAATGGAAATTTTGTCTGAATTATTAATGGAATATGCGGGTGGATTGCTGAATTATTCGAGTTTGGCTGTTAAAATCAATGTTTCTGTAGACACCATTAAAAGATGGATCACGATTTTAAAAGCTTTTTACTTTTGTTTTAGCATTAAGCCTTGGACCAAAAATATCACCCGTTCTTTGATCAAGGAACCTAAAATATATTTATGGGATTGGTCTTTGGTGGTCAAACAGGAAGAGAATCAAGGGGCGATATTTGAAAATTTCTTGGCCAGCCATCTGTTAAAAGCTGTTCATTTTTGGACAGATATTGGCCTTGGGGAATATGATCTGTATTTCTTAAGAGACAAGGAAAAACGAGAAGTCGATTTCTTAGTGGTGAAAGATCGAAAACCCTGGTTCTTGGTAGAAGCAAAGCTTTCAGACAACCAGAGTATTTCAAAATCATTGTATCATTATCAAAAATTAACTGGGGCGCCACATGCTTTTCAGGTGGTATTGAATATGCCCTATGTGAATTCAAATTGTTTTGAACACCATGAACCCATTATTGTACCTGCAAAAAATTTTTTGTCCCAGTTGGTTTAGATTTTTTAAGTTTTAAAGATTTTCCATCTGCTGTCGTTAAATGCAGCATATGGCAAGCTCTACTCTAAATATTGCAAATTCAGCGCTTTCTGGTTTACAAACAGCATTGAACAGTGTTTATAATAACATTGCAAATGCAAACACCAAGGGCTACAAACGCATTGATCCTCAATTCATAGAGGCTCCCACCAGTGTAAATAGCCGGGGAATTTTTTCAGGCAATGGGGTTTTTGTTAATACTGCGCGTGAAGCCAGTAATTCTTTTTTAGATCAAAATATCTTATCTAGCTTGCAACAAAAATCAGCGGCCGAGACGGCCTATAGCAAGGCTCAGGAATTAGACAGCGTTTTGTCTGATTATAAAATCAGCAATGCAAATGCGGAATTTTTCAATGCTCTGCAGGATGCGAATAACAAACCCAGTGGGGTTGCAGAAAGAACAGTATTATTAGCCAAGGCCAATCAAGTAGCCGATACCTGGAATAATCTGCAAAATAGAATAGATGCCCTAAAAACAGACATTGGCCAAGAAATTCCACAAGTTACAAATTTAGTGAATTCACTGGCTACTAGCATTGCACAAACACCCAATGCGGATCGTTCTAGCTTGGTTCAAGAATTGAATCAATACATTGGGGCCAGTTTAAGCCCAGATGGCAGTCAGGTTGTTTTAAGTTCAGGCCAAGTATTGGTGGATCAAGCTGTGGCATCGCCTATTACAGGTATAACAGTAGATTCTACTAACATCAAAGGCGGCCAAATCGGTGGATTGATCAAGGCGTATCAGGAAAATATTTTACCTATTGAAAATAGCTTAAGCGCAGTCAGAGAAAACTGGGTGAATGGCATCAATACTCAACATGTTCAGGGCCAGGATTTAAATGGAGATCCAGGACAAAATTTATTCAGCCTGTCTGGCAATAAAATTTCGGTAAATTTAAATAATTACAAGCAATTGGCTCTTGCAGCACAGGGTTCAGATCCAGAAGCCCTGGGTGATAACAGCAATGGCTTAGAGCTTTCTAAATTATCCAGTTTAGGCTTGAGTGATTATACAGCCGCTGTGGCCAATTCAGGCATACGAACCAAACAAGCCGGCCAATGGGCGGGTTTAAGTAAGAGTACTTACAATCAAGCTCAAGCCAGTTATGATGAATTTTATGGCGTGAATGTAGACGAAGAATTGCTTCAATTACTCAAATATCAGCAGCATTATCAAGCCGCCGCCAAATTAGTAGAAATCGATAGGGCTATGTTTGCCACCCTAATGGGTATTTTTAATTAATTTGCTGAAAGTATCAACATAGTATATACTTAAGAACATGAACACTGCTAGAGTAAGTACAAAAATACAAAAATGGGGAAATGGTTTGGCTTTAAGAATTTCTGGCTTAATGCGTGATATCCCGCATTTTAATGAAGGAACCCCGGTTGAAATTGAAATTTCCGAAGATGGTTTTGTTGTTAAAAAAGTTGTTCCTAAAAAAAGAATTAAGAAAAAACTAAAACTACCTTATTCTGAAAAAAAATTATTAGAAGATCTTGAACCGTACCGAGCACATGTCGATTTGTTAGCGAGTATTAGTGGGGATGAATTTTAGGAATGTCCTCAAATTCTAAATATTATCCAGATCGCAACCACATGGTGTGGTTAGATTTTGATCCTACAAAAGGCAAAGAAATTGGAAAATATCGGCCTGCTTTAGTTTTATCTTCTTTGTCTTATAATTTGAAAACTGGGCTTTTAATCTGTTGCCCTATTAGTACGAGTGTTCGTGGAGCCTCTACAGAGGTTTTTGTTGATAATTTAGAGGTCCCTTCGGTTGTTGCAACAACGATTGTTCAAACTCTATCTTGGAAGGATAGAAAAGTAAAGTTTATTGCTGAAGCGAAATCTGGCATAATTCAGGAAGTATTACTAAAACTGATACCCTTATTAGGTATTGACGAAATTCTTAAAGATTATTTATGATTATTTTTCAAGCAATTGCTTGTATTTATCAGTTTCTTTTAATTTTTTAAATCCCGACTCAAAAGCTTCTTGTAATTTTTGAGTTTTAAAAATCGCCTTCCAGGGATTGCCTTTGTTTTCTGGAAAATAGGTGTCGTTTTTGCCTAGGAAATAATGTATCTCAAAGGGAATATTTTTATAGGTGTCTTTGTATAAAAATTAATAGCTAGAAAAATGCTTGAAAACAAAAATTTCTTAATTTTAAACACCAAGAACATGGCAGGGCCTCTGTATTTAAGATGTAATCTAGCTAAATTATACACCAGGATCTCGATAGTTCAATTTGAACCCAACTCCGATTTTGGATATGCTATGGGGCTGCAGCTTTTAAATTCTTCAGTATTCAATAAAGCAATCAAAAGCAATCAAAAGCAATCAATGCTAAGGACCAACATGAAACGTATCATTATATTTATGTCAATCTTAATCAATGGCCTTTTTGGCTACATGCTATACAAGGCAGATTATTCTGTTCAGGAGCTAAGAAAGCCGGATTTGGAAAACAAGGCACCTAGACTCCCTAATTATTTGATTTCCTATGCGGATGGCGATCCCGTATTTTTTAGAAATCAAAATGCATTGGCAGCATCTGCCCAAAACAAGGGTTTTGATTTTATTTTGAATTATCGAAAACCAATTTTAGACAAAGCCTTTCAGGAAAAATATGCGGATATTTTAAACATTAATACTGGAGCTGGCTTATGGCTCTGGAAACCCTATATCTTCTTACAAACCATGCAACAAGCACCAGAAAATGCCTTGATATTTTATGCCGATGTGGGTTTCGTATATGTAAGGGATGTTCAAGAATGGGTTGATAAATTATCAGTATCAGGTGCGTATGGCAATGAAGATGTCGTCTTAATGAACGTAGATGATTATCACAATTTTAATAACACGAACTTACTCAATTGGCTGCCCCGGCCTATTTCAAAAGAATGGGGTTTGGACAAATTACCTAAAGATCAAATTCCAAAATTCATAGAATCGGGTTTGATTGTTGCTCGAAACACCCCCAATGCCAGGGCCTTTATGCAAAAATGGTTGGATATTTGTGCCAGGCGAGATTATGCATTCATGCCTTTTAAAACAGATGAATTGGTTCGGGGTTTCACTTATGATCAATCTTTACTAAGCATTGTGGCTTACAAATACCCCCAAGGCGTTAAAATTATTCCCAAGTCCGAAATGAAAAAATATACTGTATTTCATCATCGTCACCCTGGTAATAACAAGCCCGTACTGCCTTTGCAGGTTTTGCCTTTGAAGCAAATTCGGGAATGGGCAGAAGATAAGTTACCGAATTTATTTTTATACATAGGTTTTTAATAGATTTTTAAGAGATTTTTAAAAATATGCAGCATTTAGATCCCAATTTTTATTTTAAGATCAGTCACCAAGATCCCAAAAGCAAGGCGCGTTGTGGGATTTTATCTACCCCTCATGGGGCCTTAGAAACGCCGGCCTTTATCTTTTGTGCGACCAAGGCTGCTTTAAAAGGCGTGATGCCGGAACAAGCCGAGGCGGCGAATACCCAAATTATTTTGGCAAATACCTACCATTTGATGCTACAGCCGGGCGCTGATTTGGTGGCCCAGCAGGGGGGCTTGCACAAATTCATGGGTTGGAACGGCCCCATGTTAACAGATTCTGGTGGTTTTCAAATTTTTAGCTTAGGGCATGGTTCTGTTGCCGAAGAAATCAAGGGCAAACGCTCGCATGCGGGTAATCGGTCCAAGACCCTGCTTAAAATTACCGAAGAAGGCGCAAAATTTAGATCGTATATTGACGGAAAAATTCATCATTTAACCCCAGAATTGGCCATTGAAATCCAGAATAAATTGGGCGCTGATTTTATTTTGGTTTTAGATGAATGCACGCCCTTTCATGTCAGCAAAGAGTATACGCGAAAATCCATGCAATTGAGTCATCGTTGGGCCCAGCGTTCCTATGATCATTACAGGCACTTAAACATTCAAAAACAGGCCCTCTATGGCATTGTGCAGGGCGGGGTCTATTCTGATTTAAGACAGGAAAGTGCCGCTTTTATTAATGGCATTGATTTTTTTGGTCAGGCCATTGGTGGTTCTTTGGGGGCAGATAAAAACCAAATGCATGATATCGTCATAGAAACTCGGGGTTATTTGAATAACAATCGCCCTACGCATTTATTAGGCATTGGCGGTTTGAGCGATATTGTTGCGGGTGTAAAAGCAGGAATAGATACTTTCGACTGTGTGCACCCGACTCGCTTAGCCCGTCATGGAGGAGCCTTGGTTTCAGACCGGGGCGATCGTGAAC
>JBJSZW010000174.1:0-16595 GCA_046090565.1 Gammaproteobacteria bacterium | reverse complement strand
GCTCCTTTTTTTTTGAGTTGCCTTACGTTATAATA
Source organism: Gammaproteobacteria bacterium (assembly GCA_046090565.1). Taxonomy (GTDB): domain Bacteria; phylum Pseudomonadota; class Gammaproteobacteria; order UBA6186; family Azoamicaceae; genus JBJSZW01. The sequence continues at coordinate 16,560 of JBJSZW010000174.1, read as the reverse complement.
GCAATCATCATCGAAGCTATTAGGCAATGCTCCGTTTTTGAATTTAATAAACAATTCTTCAACTGCATCAGATATTTCACGTTTTGGTAAAAAACCTAGTTTCTTGTATATTTTATCTGAATTAATTCTATAGGATCGATTATCTTCGCTGGTTGTTATTTTAATTTGAATTGATTGATTTTTTTCAGTTAATCTTTCTACAGCTAATTTTACTTTTTCAGCAATCTCCATCATCGATAAATTTTGATGCCCTACATTGAAGATTTCTTTTTGTATTTTTTCTTTGTCTTCTTTTAATAGCAATATATAAAGATCACACATATCCTGAATATGTAAATTTGGTCTTTGTTGGTTTCCTCCAAAAACATTAATTTCACCTAAGTTAACTGCCTGGTTCGTTAAAATATTCACAGACAAATCCAAACGCATCCTTGGGCTATAACCACAGATAGTGGCTGGCCTTACAATTACTCCTGTAAAATTTTCATCACAATGCTTTAATAATAAAGGCTCACAAAGACCCTTGTATTTGTTATACAAAGTCAGAGGAACAAGGGGAGTATCTTCACGTACTTCGGGTAATTCAGACACCCCATACACGGAACTTGAAGAACAATAAATAAAACGTTTAACGCCTGCTTCTTTGGATGCTAGAACCATGGGTTCAAAACAATCATAATTGATGCTTCTTGACAATTCTTCATCCAATAAAAAGCTGGGATCATTAGAAATACAGGCCAGATGTATTACTGCGTCTATATTCATTAAATTTTTCTTTAATTTTTTCGTATCTCTAATATCGCCTTGTACTACTTTTAAATTTTTATTATTCAATGGCAGCGTATCTTTTCCAAAGAACAAGATGTCATACACCAAAACTTCATAATCCAATTCTAGAAGCCTTGGAACCAAAACATTTCCTACATAACCTGCGCCACCTGTCACTAATATTCGCTTCATACCCATTCGGTTTCCAAAGACTTTATTGTATAACCTTCCTCTTGCGCATCTTTATAAAAAGTTGCGACTGTTTCTACAGAATATTCTTCTAAATTTTTCCCAAACAAATGGAATTTTTTTATCATTTCATGGCTTAATGTAATAATATGACATCCTATTTCTGAAGCTTGAGTCACATTAAGCAATTCTCTTGAACTCGCCCATAGTAGTTCTATATTTTTATGGCTTTGAATAATTTCTAATGCTGATCGCATCATGGGTATTGGATCAATTCCTGTGTCTGCAATTCTTCCTGCAAAAACAGAAATAATTGTTTTATTTACTGGAACAAGATAATCTAACACCCTGTTCACCTGTTCAAGTGTCATGACTGCCGTAATATTCAAAGGAATTTTTTCTTTCGATAGTCGATGAATTAAGGGGCCAGAAAATTCACCTTTAGAATTTGATATGGGGACTTTAACATAAACATTTTCACCCCAAGATGCTATTGCTCGTGCCTGATTTTCCATGTTCTTAAAATCATCTGCCAAAACTTCGAAAGATATACTTTTATTTTGACGATCCAACAAAGCCAAGGAAGCCCTAGCAAAGTCTTCATAATCCTTAATACCTGATTTTTTTATCAAAGAGGGATTGGTTGTAAAACCCGAAATGAGTGGACTATCAGATAAATTTCGTATCTGTTGTAATTCCGCTCCATCTAAAAAGATTTTAAGATTGGCTAAATAGCAATCAATCATTGTTACGCACTCCCTGCCGCCTTGTGAGCTAGAACTAAATTCCATGTCCCATAATTTCTCATCCTATCTAGGTTTAGGTGTATTGTCAAGAAAACTCATGAAACTTTAAGGCCCTAAAGCTTGTCTACCTACTAAAGCTATTTCAAAGGAGATTCACATGCCTACAATCCATAAAAAAATTAAAGCACTTCAAAAAAAATTACTGGATGCCCCTATATCTACCCGACACATTCAGCGACTGGGACTGGATAGGCATGTCATGCAGAAATTTAATTTCCTGAAAACTGTTGTTCATCTGTACAACAAAAGCGCACATACTCTCTTAGACACCTTCAAACAAAATGCCCCAGCAATAGCTAAAATCGTAGTTGGATCCATACCTTTTGGGGGAGCTGTTCAGGCCGTAAATATCGCCACCAACAATGGTGTTGATCGAGTGGTCGAACATCTGATCACTCAATTCGCTGTGCTAGGGGGTATGGTTAGCGATAAAGTCGCCTCTGTCGCCGAACAGGGCATAGACAGGCTTTGTTCTGGTGTGAAGCATGTTTTGAATCACCACTTGCCAAAACTCGCAAAAACGGCGGAAAAAGCTTTTGAAACCCTAAGCGAGAAACTACCTAAAATGCACGCAAAAGCACAGGAGCTTTTAGGTAAGGTATTAAATAAATTACCAGATTTGGGAGAAAAGCTGAAAAGCCTAGTTAAACCCTTTGGAAATGGGCGTTTGTCGGGGTTTGTTTCTAAAATCTGTGGCTTTTTTGACAAAATAGCAAACTTATTTAAATCAAGGGCCAAATTACAGTTAACCAAAGATTAACTGGCTGTTAGCCAAACCATTCCCCGGAATTTTAGGGAGTGGGCTTTGATTTTTCTGGCTAATTCGTTAATATGTCCCTTGAGTCTCAATAATAGTCTTATATCAAGCACATAAAATACGAGTTATTCCATGGATATCCAAAAAATTAAGCAGCTTATTAGCTTGGTCGAAGAGTCTGGCATTGCCGAGCTAGAAATAAAAGAAGGCGAAGAATCCGTTCGGATCAGCCGAAATGCTACAACAACCACAACGGGGCAGCCATACATGTCCCATTTCGGGCATATGCCCATGCAGGCTTTCGCCAATGCAGCGCCCTCTGCCCCACAACAGCCCCCTGCAGCGCAGGCTGAACCCAGCACCCCTTCCAAACCTGCCTTGTCTGGCAAGCCCATTACCGCCCCCATGGTGGGTACTTTTTACCGTTCGCCCTCCCCTCAGGCCAAGCCCTTTGTGGAATTGGGACAAGAAATTAAAAAGGGCGATGTAATCTGTATCATCGAGGCCATGAAGATGCTCAATCAAATTGAAAGCGAACAGGCCGGGATTGTAAAAGCCATCCTGGTTGAAAATGGCCAACCCATTGAATTTGGGCAAGCCCTCTTTGTTCTTGAATAATTTTATAATTTTAAGAGTACAAGCTCCATGCTAGATAAAGTCGTTATTGCCAATCGCGGTGAAATTGCCTTAAGAATTTTAAGGGCCTGCAAAGAACTGGACATCAAAACCGTTGCCGTGCATTCCACGGTAGACAGCGATTTACTCCATGTAAAATTAGCCGATGAAACAGTATGTATTGGCCCTGCTCCTGCTTTGCAAAGCTATTTGAATATCCCTGCCATTATCAGCGCGGCAGAAATCACAGATGCAACAGGCATTCACCCCGGTTATGGCTTTTTATCTGAAAATTCGGATTTTGCCGAAAGGGTTGAAAAGAGCGGCTTTGTATTTATTGGCCCTACCTCTGAAACCATCAAACTAATGGGCGATAAAGTCTCTGCCATTCGAGCCATGAAAGCAGCTGGCGTGCCTTGCGTGCCCGGTTCTGATGGTGTCTTAAACGAGGAAGATCCCAAAACCAATTTAAAGCTGGCGAAAGAAATTGGCTACCCCATTATTATTAAAGCTGCAGGTGGCGGCGGCGGCCGAGGCATGCGTGTGGTTCACACAGAAGCTGCGCTTTTACACGCCATTGAGCTCACGCGTTCTGAGGCTCAAGCTGCTTTTAATAATCCAAACGTTTACATGGAAAAGTTCCTAGAAAAACCAAGACACATTGAAATTCAAGTGATTGGTGATGGGATAGGTAATGCCATTTACTTGGGTGAAAGAGATTGTTCCATTCAAAGACGTCACCAAAAAGTGATCGAAGAAGCGCCAGCACCAGGCCTAACTCAAACCCAAAGAGAAACCATTGGCCAACAATGCCTTAAAGCCTGCCAAGAACTCAAATACCGAGGGGCAGGTACTTTTGAATTTTTATACGAAGATGGCCATTTTTATTTTATTGAAATGAATACCCGTGTTCAAGTGGAACACCCTGTCACAGAATTAATCACAGGGATTGATATTGTCAAAGAACAGCTCCGAATCGCCTCTGGCTTAGGTTTGAGCGTTCAGCAAAGCGATATCAAACTACAGGGCCATGCCATTGAATGCCGGATTAACGCGGAAGATGCCAAAACCTTCATTCCCTGTCCTGGTAAAATCACGACTTTTCATGCCCCGGGTGGTCCGGGTATTCGTTTGGATTCGCATCTTTACAGTGGCTACAGCGTCCCCCCCAATTACGATTCTTTGATTGGTAAAATGCTGGCCCACGGTAGCACGCGCGAAGAAGCTCTGGCACGCATGCGCAATGCCTTAGATGAATTGGTGATCGATGGGATTAAAACCAATATCCCCCTGCATCAGGATTTGGTGAGAGATGCAAATTTCCAACAAGGCGGAGTTAGCATTCATTACCTAGAGCATAAATTAAGAACCTAGAATATCTTTTTTAGTAAGTCATTAAACTAATTTATCTGGCTTATAATTAAGGTTATGCTGAAACCTTCTCACGGCCATTATTACTATTATTATCATTTTTTGAAATGCCTAGCCATTTTCTCTGTACTCTCTATGGCCTTCTTGTTCCATCCCATGGCTCATGCTGGGCCTGAAATCCAGGCCATTCGCCTAGGTTACTACATAGAAAAGCTGCGCGTGGTTTTTGATTTGAATAGCCAGAACTATAATCAACAATGGGTTAAAGTTCAAAATACAGATCAGGGCCTGATCATTAACCTGCAAAATACCCCTCTGAAAGAAAAATTCTACAAGCACCTACCCAATCATAGCTTTATCAAAGCCATACAATGCTTTTCGAGCCAAAACGGGACCAGTTGTTTGATTGATCGCAAAGAAAAAGCGCTGCGAGCCAAATATTTCTTGATTCCCGGCACAGATCAACAACAAGCCCGTTTTGTGGTGGATATTTTTCCAGATTCAAATCCCATCAATTCAACCAAATCCCCTGAAAATAACAATCTAGCAAAAGCAGCCAAACAAGCTCTCTCAGTTAAGCCAGCTAAAGCCAAGGCCGTCGTGCTTCCCAGCCCCCGTCCGATAAACAAAAATAGCATTATCATGATTGATCCAGGCCATGGGGGGCGAGATCCAGGCGCCATCGGCAAATACGGCAGCAAAGAAAAAGACATTACGCTAAGCATTGCAAAATTCTTGCAAACAGAACTTCAAAAACAAGGCTACAAAGCCCTGCTCACACGCCAAAAAGACCGCTTTATCCCCTTGGCTGAAAGAGTGAATCGAGCAAGAAAAGAAGAGGCCATGCTTTTTATTTCCCTCCATGCTGATGCTTTCCACAGCGAAAACATCCACGGTTCCTCAGTTTATGTGCTTTCAGAAAAAGGTGCCTCCAGTACTTCTGCTCAATGGCTGGCAGAAAAAGAAAACCGTTCGGATTTGATAGGCGGCCTGAATTTAAAACAAAAAAACAAGGCTGTGGCCAAAGTTTTACTGGACATGTCTCAAACTGCGACCAAAAATAAAAGCCTGGGCCTGGGCAATTCTTTGCTTTCTGAACTTAAAAATTGTACCTACTTGCATAATCCCAAGGTTGAAAAAGCTGGTTTTGCTGTGCTTAAAGCCCCAGATATTCCCTCTGTATTGGTTGAAACAGGCTTTCTTTCTCATCCTAAATCCGAATTAAAGCTCAAAACCCAACTTTACCAAAAAACACTTGCTAAATACTTGAGTTTGGGTATCATCAAATACTTAGATGCACAAAAAAATTAAAATTATTTAAAATTTAAAGAGCTGTACTGTGTCCCGTATTCGAAAATTAGATCCTCATGTGATCAACCAAATCGCTGCTGGCGAAGTGATTGAACGCCCCGCTTCCGTTTTAAAAGAACTGATTGAAAACAGCCTGGACGCCGGAGCCTCTAAAATCCAAGTTTCTATTCAAGAAGGCGGACTTTTGGCATTAAGTGTGATCGATAATGGCCTAGGCATTAACAAAGCGGATTTAGAACTGGCCCTCACCCAACATGCCACCAGTAAAATTGCCAGTATGGATGAATTAAATCACCTGCATTCTTTTGGCTTTCGTGGCGAGGCCTTGGCCAGCATTGCCTCTGTTTCAAGATTCGAACTTTGCTCTAGAACCCCTGATGCCGAACATGGCCATAAAATCAGCGTGGGCCAATATTCGAATCTCCTCCCCCATACCGAGCCCTTAGCCATGCCCCAGGGAACAGCGGTTCATGTCCGGGATTTATTCTATAATATTCCTGCCCGGCGAAAGTTCCTGGCCTCCCCCAAAACAGAGCTCTTGCGCCTGGAAGACATGTTTCTAAGGCTGGCCCTTAGTCGCTACGATGTGGAATTTTCCCTAAAACAAGCGGCCGGAAAATACCGCTACCAATTCCCGGCCCTCACGACCCATCCCCATAGTTTTTCAGAAAAATTTTCCCAAGGGAGAGCGTGTCTGAGCGAAGCGAGTTTAGCGACCGCAGGGCAAAATTTTTGTGAAAAGCTTTATGTTCAAAGAATTGGAAAAATTGCTGGGAAAACTTTCTTAGAACAATCCCATTTTATTGAAAATCAGCACCCAGATGCAGGCTTGAAATTTTGGGGTTGGATAGCTCCCCAAACGGGGGTCAAACAAGGTTCTAGGTTGCAGTATTTTTTTGTTAATGGTCGCATTATTAAAGACAAATTAATCAACCATGCCATTAAGCAAGCTTGGCTAGATTGCCAGGGCCAGAGCCAAAATTTTAACCCGAATTTCAGAACAAATTTACCCCCCGCCTTTGTTTTGTACCTAGAATTAGATCCAGAAGCTTTTGATGTTAACGTTCATCCCACAAAATACGAAGTGAGATTCAATGATTCCCGCTTAATTCATGGTTTTATTTACAAAAGTCTGCTAAATACCCTGAGCAATCAAGTTCAAAAACAAGCATTGGCCCAGCTACCATCCATGCAGCCATCAATGCAACTAGAAATTTCAAAACAAAACCAAAATCCAAACCAAAATTTAAATCTGGATCTGGATCTGGATTCAATACTCAGTCATTCTATTCAATCCCTAAAGCCGCTTAAGACTCTTAAGCTTATTAACTTTATTAATTTGGGGCACACAGCACTTGTCTACACCACAGACCATGTTTTTGCCTTTAATTTACAAGCCATTGCCTGCCAGGAATTTTTAGAAGCCCCCTCAAAACCCCTGCTTTTCCCAAAAAAAATAGAAATCCCTGAAAATTCAGATTTTTTAGAAGAAAAATTAAGACCCTTGGGTTTCGAGTTTTCAACTTTAAATACACACAGCCTATTATTAAGACAAGCACCCCAAGGCTTAAATTTGGATTTCTGGCAGGAAAATTTTCAAAGCTATTACCCAGAATTAAAACGCCTGCCCCAGCACTTGATTTCTAGGGCCTTATTTTGGGATGCAGTAATCATCAATCCACTAAACAACCTAGAAACCGCCCAAGCTTTTTTGAAAAAATATGAAAACAAACCTAACTGTATTAAAATTTTATCTTATAGCCATTTACATGATTATTTTTGGCCAGCATACCATAAGGAGCCCCTAAGCCATGTCTAAAAAACTGGCCTACTAGAAAATAAATGTTATTGCGCACTTTTTATTTGACCCTCAAAGATTAATACTTTATACTAAGGTTTGAGGTGTAAATAAAAATTACTCTGGAATCTTTTTTATACAATAATCCTGTGTTTCGCTTGGATCAGTTTGCCGCTGAAAAAACTCTGCGTGGAACAAAAAAAGTTGATAGCATCTATCAAGCCCTACAATATTACCTTAGGCAAGGACGAATCATCACCATTCGACGCGGTTTTTTTGCCACAGTTCCTCCAAATCAATCGTCTGATACATTGCATGTGGATCCCTATCTAATTTGTAGCAGAATTTGCAAAGATAGCGTGTTAGCTTATCACACGGCTCTTGAATTACACACTGTTGCTCATTCCATCTTTCAACGATATACGTTTAAAACACGTAGCAAAGTTCGTTCTTTTCAATATGCAGAAAATATGTTTTATCCTGTCAATCACAAAAACTTTGATAATCGCTTTTCTACAGTAATAAACCTTCACGGCATTAACATTCAGTTAACAAACTTGGGCGCCACCTATGTTGATGCATTGGATCGTCCCGATTTGTGTGGCGGGTGGGAAGAAGTGTATCGTTCTTTAAGTAACATTGCTCTTCTACCTATCAAAGAAGTTTTAGATTACTGTTTCACACTGAATCGTCCTGTGCTTTGTGCCAAGGTTGGCTATTTTTTGGAACGTCGTACAGGTGCTTTTTCGGTTGATCCTTCTGTCTTAGAACATTTGAGTGCAAAATGTCCAAAATCACCTTATTATTTGTTGGGATCTGCCAAAGAACCTTGCTATTACCTTAAAAAATGGAATCTTTTGGTTCCAAAAATCCATCTCTCTAGCACATGGGAAGAACCTTATCATGATATCTAAACATGAACTTTTGAATAAAGCCAAAGAAGGGTTTTATAAACCTGAGATTTTAGAAAAAGTTTTTAAATTGCTAGAGGTTTTACAATCCTTTTCTGAACTCGAATTTTTAAAAAATCGCTTTGTTTTAAAAGGTGGGACCGCCTTAAATCTTTTTTATTTTAATAACCTTCCAAGACTTTCAGTGGATATTGATTTAAATTATATTGGCTCTTTGAGCAAAGAAATTATGCTAGAAGAACGCCCCATCATTCAAGAAATAATTCTAAAAATTTTGAATCAACAGGGATTAACACCAACTCGATCGCCTACCTCCTATGCGGGAGGTAAAATGGTTTGGCGATACGACAGCATCCTTGGCTACAAGGGTAATTTAGAAATTGATCTGAATTACATGTATCGTCAGCCTTTGTTAGATATCCTATGGCAAAGCCCTAATTTTAAAATTCATCCCTATCATGATCTTCAAATCCCTGTTCTGGATGTTCATGAACTTGCAGCTGGAAAGCTCACTGCTCTTTTTGCTCGTCGGGCCAGTAGAGATTTGTTTGATGCACATTATCTATTAACAAACAATCTATTATCTCTGGAAAAATTACGTCCTATTTGGGTTAGTTATCTTTCCATGAGCAATATTCCTCTTGAAAATATAATTCCAGATTACATCAACTATAATCTTCAAAGCGTTCATAACGAATTATTGCCCGTATTAAAACAGAATCATCAACTGAATAAAAAAACAGATCTCGACATATGGTTGAAAAAAACTCTTAATGAATTAAAAACAGCCCTTTCTAAGTTTTTGCCACTCAAACCCTCAGAAATACAATTCATAAAAAAAGTAAACCAGGATGCTATCATCCAACCAGAACTGATTACATTGGATCCAACCTTAATAACACGCATAGCAGCTCATCCAGCAATTTTATGGGCTGCTGGAAAAAAAAGATCTTGAGAATATTTAAAGGAGCCCCTAAGCCATGTCTAAAAGCGCACCAGAACAATTCATGCAAGCAGCCATTGATGCAGCACTCAAGGGCGTTCGAGCCGGATTAGGTGGCCCTTTTGGGGCTTGCATCGTGCATGAAAATAAAATCATTGCGGCCACCCACAATACGGTATTGGGCGATCAAGACCCTACCTGCCATGCAGAAATGAACGCCATTCGAGCAGCAGCCAAGCACCTCAATACCCATATTTTAGAGCATTGCATACTCTACACCACGGCGGAACCCTGCCCTATGTGCCTTTCGGCTATTTATTGGGCCCGTATTCCTGAATACTACGTAGGGGTAAACCGCGAAACAGCCGCAGAATTTGGCTTTGACGATCGCTTTTTCTATGAAGAATTAGCGCAACCTGCCCCAAAACGCACTTTAAAATCCCATGAGAATATCCAAGCCCCCGCCTGTAGGGCCGTGTTTGAAACTTGGCAGGCGCTTAATGGGACCTTGTATTAATCTTATTTAAATTTTGTATTCAGGTTCAAATCAGGTATAATGCCTTCTATGAGCCTTTTAAACATTAACTCTCTCAAAAAAAGCCTAAATAAACAAGCCATATTAAAAGATATTTCCTTTGAGGCTGAAAAAACGGATGTGATTGCCCTTTTAGGGAGCTCCGGAGCGGGTAAAAGCACGCTTTTACGCTGTTTAAATTTACTGAGCCTGCCAGACTCAGGCAGCCTAAGCCTAGAAGGAGAAACCAGAACAGGGCAAGATCCCAATTTTATGGCTCAGGCCCAGGCCCTGCATTTTGAATTTTCAGAAAATAGCCCTGTATCGCAAGAGGCTATTTTTCAATTGCGACAGTCCGTTGGCATGGTTTTTCAACAGTTTAATCTTTGGCCCCATTTGAGCATTTTAGAAAATTTGATTTTGGCCCCTATTAAAGTACTGAAACAAAACAAGGCCCAAGCCACTGAAGAAGCATTAAAACTTTTGCGGGAATTCAATTTAGAGCAAAAAGCCCAAGTATACCCTGATGATCTTTCCGTGGGCCAAAAACAAAGAATCGCCATTGCCAGGGCCCTAATGATGCACCCCCGCATTTTATTGCTGGACGAACCCACCTCGGCCCTGGATCCTGAAATGGTACAACAATTAATCTTGGTGGTAAAAAAATTAGCGGCCCAGGGCATGCTGGTGATCATGGCTACCCATGAAATGAATTTTGCGAAAGAAACCAGCACCAAAACCATTTTCCTAGAACAAGGTGAATTGATTGAAAGTGGTCCCAGCAAAGCTCTATTTTCAAACCCAAGCACCGAACGCATGGCTCGATTTCTTAATACTGCAGGATTGTCTTAAACTCATGACTACTTTAAAAAAATGCTTTTCATTTTCTTTTATATTTTTAGTTCTATTGATGTCTATTTCACAGGCGCGCGCTAAAAACGATTCTATCTTAGTTTTTGCAACAGAACCTACTTTTCCTCCCTTTGAATTTGTAGAAAAAGGCCAGTTCAAAGGGCTGGATATTGATTTAGCACTCGCACTGTGTGAAGAGCTGCACAAAACTTGTAAATTCCAAAAAATCCCCTGGGACAGCCTCATTCCCAGTCTGATGCAAAACAAAGTCGACGCCATCATTGGCGCCATAGCTGTTACTGAAGAACGCGCTAAAAATATTAATTTTACTCAAGCCTATTTCAATAATTCTATGATTTTTACAGGTGTTAAAGGCAAACATTTACGCGCCTGCCCCATGTGTTTGGCCGATAAAATCATCGGTGTTCAAGGCGGAACGGCTTTTGATACCTACTTAAAAGAAATCTACGGCAATACCCTTAAAATTCGAAGGTACCCCAGCCAGCAACATGCCTTTCTTGATTTAAAAGCCGGGCGTTTGGATGCCGTGTTAAGCGACACCCCCATTGCCAATTATTGGCTTAAACAGCCAGGGAACGAGGGTTATTCAGCCTTTGGAGAAGAAATTCGCCCTAAAAATACCCCCCTGTACTATGCCATTGGTGTGAATAAAAACAATCCTATTTTGCTCGATGCGATTAATAAAGCCCTAAAAACTCTAGAAAACAATGGCAAATTAGCCAGCATCAAAAAACAGTATCTGGATAAGCCCTAAAATGCCTGAATTTTCTGAATTGGCAGAAGCCTTGTGCCCCGCCATTCTATTGAGTTTAAGCCTGGCCCTGTGTGCTGGGCTTTTGGGTATTGTGCTGTCTTTGTGTTTTGCCAAGCTCTTAAAAAATCCGCCCTTTAAAGGCATTAAGGCCTGTATTGAAATTTTATCCTATGTGGTAAAAGGCCTACCCGAAATTTTAATTATTTTGTCTTTTTATTATTTTTTACATTTACCTGCTTACATCAATGGCATGTTGGCCCTGGCCTTATTATTTGCGGTTTATGGCATTGAAGTGTGGATGAGTGCCCTAGAGGCGATTCCTAAAGGCCAAGAAGAAGCCAGTCTTTCCTTAAATTTAAGGCCCTGGGAACACGACTACCATATTCTATTGCCTCAATTAATCCAAAAAGCCCTGCCTGGCCTTAAAAATCTTTGGTTGATCTTACTGAAAGACACAGCCTTAGTCTCCCAAATCGGACTTACCGAAATCATGCAAACCATTTATGAAATTGCCCCCCAATCTCATAATCCAACAGGCCTGTATGCACTGGGTGCTTTAATTTATATTATCTTAAGTTTTGGTTCTGAATTTTTAATTGATAAAAAAATAAGCCGAAAATAAAATGCCTGAAATCTCTGAACCCATTAAAAATTTAATCCATACTTTTTCAGAAGGCTTGTTCTGTACTTTGGCCTTATTTTTCTCAGTGCTCGCAACAGCTCTGTTAATTGCCATTATCTGTACTTTTATTCGCGCTTTGAAAATCCGAGTATTCCAACCCCTGCTTTATCTGTATTTGTTAATCATTCGGGGCAGCCCCTTATTGGTACAGCTCTTTTTAATCTACTATGGCCTAGGGCAAATAGATTTTTTAAAAGAATCTGAGCTTATTTGGAATATTTTTAAAGAGCCTGCTGTCACCGCTTGGTTGGCATTGAGCTTAAATTCTGGTGCTTATACCACTTTGTTGTTCACAGAAACTTTGGAAAAAATAGAAATTGGCCAAAGCGAGGCCGCTTTAAGTTTGGGCTTATCGCGTTTTCAAAATTTAAGGTATATCTTGTTTCCACAAACTTGGAAATTAAGCTTAGGAGCTTATTCCAATGAAGTATTATTTATTCTGAAGGCAACGGCTCTGGCCAGTACCATTAGCGTCATGGACTTAACCGGTGTCACCCGACAATTGATTGCTCAAACCTATGATCCCAGTTATTTTCTAATCACAGCTTTAATTTATCTACTATTAAATGCGCTGATTTTGCAATTTTTTAAACAATTTTGGAAAAATCAAAGCAAAAGCACCATTGCCTAGAATATTGCCCGCGGTAATCAAGGGATCCAACAAAATATACAAAGACGTAATCAAAGCCGCCATTTCCTCAGTAAAGAAAAGACTACTCTTTAAAACGGGTAGCATTACAATAATACCTCCAGCAGGAATAGCCGCCACTGCAAATTTAACTTGTACAAATTCTACCAAAAATTTTAAAAATCCAGGCACTGTAAAAGCAGGCTTTCCAAAAGTTAAAAGCAGCACCATAACCATAACAATGGTTGCAATACTATTACCCACCAAATGAATGTTCACCGTGGCTGGAATAATCGCTTTGGCCATGTCCCTAGTATGCATGTGCTGATGTTCTGTGTTTTTATCCGTTGCCTCTAAAGTCAAAGGCATGGTTGCCAAACTGGACATGGTTGAAAATCCCATAAAACCCGCTGGCAATAAATTTTTCACATACCGAAACCAAGCGCGGGGTTTAAAAGCTGCGGCCAGCGCAAAAAATAAAATCAAATAAATCCCAATGGCTGCAAAAATCAATAAAAACAAAGGCAAATATTTAGATACAATTTGTGAGAGCATGCCCGTGTGTTGCATATTTAACATAAACCCAAAGGTAAACAAGGGCAATACAGGGGTAAAACATTGTTTTAAAAATATTTTTATAATTTTCGATAAAAAATGCCCTGCTTCATCGGCCTTGGGATGTGGGAAAAACACAAACCACAGCCCCAAAACCAAACCAAAACTTAAAGGATAACGATTATCCAGCTTAAAGAAAGGCTCTGTTAAAGCCCAAGCCATGGCGCTTAATTTTTCAACACCAGTCACAGCGGAGACACTGAATAGATTAGGATGTGTTTGGATCACCAAGGTTCCCAAACCATAAGCAAAAAGTGCAGAACAAGCATTCGCCAAAGCAACAGCTACAAACAAAGCAAAAACAAACCCTAGGGCCTTTCCTTTTTGCTCTAACATACAATTATAAATACAACCAAAAATAATCACTGGCAAGGCCATGATTAAAATCGACTGCAAACTTAAACTAACATTGTATAAAAAAGTTTTAACAGGCAGTGGAAAAAAAGAGCCAAAATTCAAAGCCACTACAAATAAAATGAGCAACTGAAGTAAAATATTTTTGGATAAACTTTTAAGCCTAAGCCTGAGACTCTTTTGTTTTAGTACTTGTTTCATAATTTTCTGTCAATCCCAAGTGATGATAAGCCTTTTCTGTTACCAAACGTCCCCTCGGGGTGCGTAGTAAATAGCCCTGTTGGATCAAATAAGGTTCCAATACATCCTCAATCGTTCCTTTTTCCTCACCAATTGCCGCTGCAATGCTTTCCAAACCAACCGGACCACCAGCAAACATTGAAATCACTGTATTTAAAAATTTGCGATCCAATACATCAAAACCCGATTGATCAACATCCAACAAGCATAAAGCTTTATCGGCTAAATCTGCTTCTATTTTAGAATGACCATATACCTGAACATAATCTCTCACTCGTCGCAGTAAACGATTCGCGATTCTGGGCGTTCCCCTGGAACGCTTGGCAATTTCCAAAGCACCTTCAGGGGAAAGATCAGCCTGCATGATCACAGCAGAACGACTCACTATTTTGATTAAATCTTCTACCCCATAAAAATCCAAGCGCTGCACAATTCCAAAACGATCCCGCAAGGGCGCTGTTAAAGCCCCAGCCCTGGTGGTTGCCCCCACCAAGGTAAAGGGGGGTAAATCTAACTTAATTGCCCTGGCTCCTGGACCTTCACCAATCATAATATCCAATTGCCTGTCTTCCATGGCGGGATACAAAATTTCTTCTACGATAGGGCTTAGGCGATGTATTTCATCAATAAACAAGACATCTTTGGCTTCTAAATTCGTGAGAATCGCAACCAAATCACCCGGCTTATCCAAAATAGGAGCCGAAGTGGATTTTATATTCACGCCCATTTCATGGGCAATGATATTCGCCAATGTGGTTTTCCCCAAACCCGGAGGCCCAAAAATCAAGACATGATCCAAGGCTTCCTGCCGCAAACAAGCCGCCTGAATAAAAATTTTTAATTGCTCAGCCACTGCTTTTTGCCCAATGTAATCGTGAAAACTCTTAGGACGAACAGAGGCCTCTATTTTTGGTTCTTGATTGCTGCCCTGCTGTACTTTGTGCTCAGGGGATAAAATCCCCCGGGAACCCCCAATATTGCTATCCTGAGATTCTATGTCATCGAAATTTAACATGTTTGATTGGCCTAAATTTTTAAACTTTGGCAAGCGATTTTAAGGCCTGACGTATTAACTGATCGATATCTAAATGATCTAAATCTGTATTTGAATCCGAAGCCCTTAAATTAGCCATAACCTGAGCAATGGCCGTTTCTGCCTCATTTACCTTATAACCCAAGCCCAACAAACCTGCAACCGCATCCTGCTGAACCCTGCTACCTAAGCCGCTTCCCAGTGTAGCATGGCTTTTCGTCCCCAATTGCCCTGTTCCCACACCACCTAATCCAAGCATTGGCGCATTTTTCAAGAGTCCTTTTAATTCTACAATCAAACGCTCTGCCGTTTTTTTGCCGATTCCCGGCACTTTAGAAAAAGTTAAAACATCCTGACGGCTTAAGATCTCTAAAAACGCCGAAGGCGTATAGTAGGATAAAATAGCCAAGGCAATTTTAGGCCCAATCCCATTCACCTTGATAATCGCTCGAAATAAATTTTTTTCTTCCAGGCTTAAAAAGCCATACAAAGCTTGCCCATCTTCTTTGAATTGATGATGCACCCAAAGTTCTATGGGATTTTTTACAGCGTTCTTGGCATAAGCCTCTAATTCTACAAAGGCATTCACGGGCAATTGTAATTCATAGCCTATACCGTTTACATCCAAGCATAAGATCGGGGGGCTTAAATCCCAAACCAGGCCTCGTAGTTTACTGATCATATCGTTCTCCTGTGTTCTAAATCACATTAACATTCTGGCTTTCGTAATCTGGTTTCAATAAATAAAGCTAAACGCTCTTCCCAAGATTCAGGCCCCATCCAAAGTTCAATAGTAGGCCTATCATAAATATCATTCCAGTTAACAGGAAATTCCACCCTGGCCTTTTCAACAGGCAAAATTTTTATCAATTCTCTTTTAGGCCCCACTTTACAATGCATGGAAACCTTAACCTCCACATTGTCCCATAATTTCTCATTGGTAGCTTTGCCAACAGCAAAAGCAAAATCATCTACTAAGAATGCCTTTTCAAGCACTGAACCCCAAGAATACACATAATAGGTTTCATGGTATTCTTTGAGAAAAAAAACACCCAAGCTCATTATCAATACAAATAAAAAGCATTCTTCTATAATGGATTTAAAGATTTTCATATTATTACTTCCTAATTTTATTTACGAACATTCTAGCTCTAAGTTTTTAGATTTCAAGAAACACAACTCTCCTAATCCGCATAAAATAGAAGAAACAAAAACACTTAATGTCGCTATAGGAATTAAAAAAATGTTGTTACCAATTTTTGGATCCTCCCAGAACACGAAAGCCAGTATAGCACCTTTTATAAAAACTGATGTAAAAAAAACCTTAGTCATTTCTTTAGTATCTATCATCACCATACAAAAAAAGCCAACCGAACACAAAACTACAAAAAATCCCAT
>JBJSZW010000173.1:0-20791 GCA_046090565.1 Gammaproteobacteria bacterium | reverse complement strand
AAATTTTTTTCATCTATTTTTTTAAAATGCCATTTTCTATGTTGTGTCTTCCCATCATTGTACAAAAAATCCTCCTCGAGAATACCTTCTTCACCCTTCCAATTTCCTCTCATGGTAACAACAAAGGTTTTATTTACGATACCTCGCCAATCTTTAACTAAACCAAAGGCCCTTACTTTCCCTTGAAAGTAATCTTCTAACTTTAAATTGGGGGGCTTATTATTTTGGCTTTGCGTGCTACACCCTGCTAATCCGATAAATAAACTTAATAAACTGATCGTCGATATCCATTTCATAAAATTTAAGCGATATGTGAAGAACATACAATAATATACAATAAACTTCTAAGCTTTGTAAATCCCTAATTCTAAAATTGACCAGCCTATGTACTGAATGGCTTTAAGTCAAAATAACTGTCTAAATATAGCTTTCCGCATCAGTATTTTGTTTTGGTCGCTAAACTTGCTTGGCTCAGACACGCTTTCCCTTACAAAATATTTTTCTGGAAAACTATAGATTATCTTTTTAAAATTTCCCAGCTTATCTTTTTCTCAAGGCTTAATTTTTCCAAGCGCGACCAAGCAGCATGGCATAATTTCCCATGAGTTTCATTAAAATAAGCTTTTTGCAAGCCATGCGTATGGGTTTCATTGAGCTTACGCGCTTGTTCGCTGTAGAAAAACAGCAAATTCAAAGCCCTAGAATCTTTTTTAAGAAGACTTTTTTTCAACTGCTGTTTTCCAGCTTCCAGCGCAATCGCAATTTTCCAAGCTTGAATTAAGACAGGCAGTTTTTTCTTTTCTTCTAAACGAGCCTCAAGGTAGGAGGTTCCAGATAATCCACTGCTTTGTTGAACAATATAATCAGCGCCCTTGGGATTTGAGGGACGCATGATTTTTATAATATCTTCAATCAAATCCCGATTTTGCTCTGAAATTAATACCAAGCCTTTAGACTCGTCTTCAGAATCGCAGATCAAAGGCGAGGCCGCAGCGTCTTTGCAATATAAAAAGTTATGCGGAGCTTTAGAATCTCTTTCTGGTTCAATATGGATGGATCGCAAAATGGCTTCTAATTCCGTATTAGAAACTTGATTCAAATACCATTCCCCATCGTGGCCTTCAGTATCTTGAAATTTCAAGGAAGCGCCTAAATTCAGCAAAAGTTCTGCAATGCGCGTATGACCTAAGGCTATAGCGTATTGCAGAGGCGTTCTGCCTGTATGGTCTGTTATTTCAATCCCAATACTTTGGCCTTTATGAGCTATTTGACTGAGTTTTTCTACGACAGTAGTTTGCCCTGTTTTTACTGCCAGCAATAAAAGCGTTTTGCCTTCGCCATCTTGCAGCGTATAATCAAAGGCAGCATTCTTATACTGAATTTTTAAATCCTCAATGCTACTAATAAACGCAATGACCAAATCAGACATTTCATTGGCCAAAGTGACATGCAAAAAGGTGCCAGCATCATCGAGAGATTGATTCACTGGTATCCCATAGGCTATGAGGGCTTTTAATGCGTTCAAAGATTTTTTGACGAAA
The DNA here is from genome assembly GCA_046090565.1 of Gammaproteobacteria bacterium. Taxonomy (GTDB): domain Bacteria; phylum Pseudomonadota; class Gammaproteobacteria; order UBA6186; family Azoamicaceae; genus JBJSZW01. Next base: position 19,250 of record JBJSZW010000173.1, on the reverse strand, counting down.
CAACGCCCCGCTGTTAAAGTATGGAGAAAAGCAGAATCATGAAGGCCTCGTGAGCTCAGAATTTTTTGAGGCAAAACAGAAAGATAAAATTCAAGTTTTTCCAACTCTAATTGTGAAGTATTGACAAAAAAATGTTCATAGAAAGCACCATTTTCAATCAAAAATTCAAAAAATAGCCCTTGTTTTTTGAGGCTTTGTTCTGTAAATTTTTTTAACAAGGGCTGATTTGAAAAAATGATATCTAATGCTTGAAAATCATTTTTGGATATTATTTTACCTGTTAAGCCTAGAACCTGAAAAGGCATTAACAGATCCAATGCATAATCTTTCAAAGAGGCGCTTTCTTCAAATATTTTTTTGGCAAGGTTCTTTTCAGCATCTGAAAAAATTGGTTTGTTTAGAAAGTTTTTTAATAGTTCAAAAAAACCAAGCCAAGCTGAATATTCTTTTGGAAAAATGCCAGGGGAGAAAACGTATGCAGTGCCCGGTCCGATACAAAAAGCATGGGTTCGTACGGGGCCGGATTCTATTTCTCCAGCTTCAATTTTTTTAGAAAAAACATCTGCTGAAACAGTTTCGCCATTTTTCAATGTAAAACTACGTTGAATGGGGTAAAGCGTTAAACTACGGGCTTTCTTTTTCTTGTTTTTGAATATCATAAAACTACTCTTTCATATATTTCGTTGTCTGTCAATCGTTCAGTCTTTGGTTTTTTTATTTGAATTAACTAAAAACACACCGGTTAAAATTAAAGCAGCAGCGCTGTAAAATCTGAAATCTAGGGTTTCATCTAAAACAAACACGCCCCAGCAAGCGCCCAAAATGGGTAAGAGGTAAGTAACGCTGGACAGGGCAGTGGCGCCATACTTAGCAATGATACTATAATACATGGTATAAGCCAAGGCTGTTCCAAAAAGTCCAAGACCTAGAACTGAAAGCCAGGATTCCAATTGAATATCAGTTGTTTTCTGCCAAGTGTGTTCAAATAAAAGCGCTACAGGTAAAAGATAAAACAAAGAAGAAAAAAGCTGCATAATAGGAATCGCTAGCGGGGGGGATTGATGTACAAATTTGCGTGCATACACCATGCCCACGGCATACAAAGAGGAAGCAAAAAAAGCCAGGGAAACACCCCAAACATGAAGCGGGGATTCGCTCTTCTTTAAGACTAATTGCGGCAAAAATAGAATTAAAAAGGCAGACAAACCTAGAGAAATGCCCAATATTTTTTTTCGAGTGAATTTTTCATCATCCAGCCAATAATGTGCTAAGAGCACAGTCATAATAGGGGTTGTGCCATTAATAAGAGCAGCTAGGCTTGAAGGAATATATTTTAAGGCATAGCCAAAACAAGAAAAAGGAATGGCGTGTACAAAAAAGCTTAAAATAAAAGCATGAAACCATAAATCTTTACGGTGTGGTAATTTTAATTTTCGAAATCTTAAAACAATAAAAAGCAATAAGCAACCGATGGTAACGCGCAAAGTCACCAAACTGATGGGTTCCAAATCCAAAACAGCAATTTTGGTAAATAAGAAAGAGGGGCCCCAGAGCATGGCTAAGATAAATATTTCTAGAATTTTCATCGACCGGACCGATATGAATCGCTATGAGTCAATTGAGGTAAGGATAATAAAACTAAATTTTTCGTATTTATCAATGCTGTCTGGATCACCGAAGAGAAAATCAATTTGAAGTTTGTGGGGAGCATTAAAAGCCTCTGGTTTTACAGTAAAATGCCAGATAAAAGAACCACGGCCATCATTGGCATTGGGATCAGGCTTATAGGATTCTAAAATCAAAGCATCTTTGTTGTAATTCTCTAGAAGCCAAACATAACCATCTGTTCCATCATCTGGCAATTGAATTTTAAATTTCGCATTTTCTTTTTTAAGTCGGATAGGTTTATTCACGTGATCACTGGTAAAAGTATTGTCGTAAACTGTGGGTTCAGAAGAAACCAAGGCACCCATGCTGCCTGGCGGGTTAGAGCTAGAAGCAATAACAGGGCTTACGGTATACAAGCAAAATATGGAGCCAAGTGCTAATCTAAATAAGTGGTTCATGATCTTATGGTAGCAGATTTTTATTGATGAAAGAAATCGCATGAAAGAAATTTATATCGGTCGACAACCTATTTTTGACAGAGAGCAAAACGTCTTTGGTTATGAGTTATTATTTAGAAGGGGTAACAGCACAGAATCTCAGGTTTTAGATGGCGATGAAGCCACGAAAGAACTACTGCTAAATATATTCAGTTATTTTGCATTTGATGAGCTGGTTGGCGGTAAGCCCGCTTTTGTAAATTTTACGACTAATTTAATCTTAAACCCTCCACCCTTGCCACCAGACAAAGTCGTGATTGAAGTCTTAGAGGATGTGTTACCCACCCAAGATATCTTAGATTCTTTAAAAAATTTAGCAGCCCAAGGTTTTACTTTGGCCTTAGACGATGTGGTTTACCACGAAGGCCTCAAGCCTTTTTTTGAATTGGTGAATGTTTTAAAAGTGGATTTAATGGGAACAGATAAGGCTTTGTTGCCCGAACATGTGAAAATATTAAAACAATACCCCGTGAAGTTATTGGCTGAAAAAGTAGAAACCTACGAGGAATTTGAATTTTGTAAAAAATTGGGTTTTGATTTGTTTCAAGGCTTTTTCCTAAGCAAGCCCAGATTATTTGCCGGCAAAAGAATGCAAACCAATAAAGTGGTGGTGATGAATCTAATCGCCAAATTGCAAAATCCCAGTGTAAAAATCAATGAAGTAGAATTATTATTAAGCCAAGATCCCGTTTTAAGTTTTAAGTTACTTAAAATTATTAATTCAGCGGCCTATGCCAGGCCTACAAAAGTAGAATCTTTGCAAAAAGCAGTGATCTTATTGGGTTTGAAAAAACTAAAAGAATGGGTAAGCCTAATTGTTCTAACCAGCGTAGATGATAAGCCTTCAGAGCTGATCAAAAACACCATGATTCGAGCCAAAATGTGTCAATTGTTAGCCATTCATCAGCACATAACTGGGGCAGATGCCTATTTTACCACGGGTTTATTCTCCAGCTTAGATGCTATTATGGATCAGCCTATTCAAGAGATATTGGATCAATTGCCAGTACAGGAAGAAATAAAAGCAGCTATTTTAGATCACCAGGGGCAAATTGGCTCTACCCTGCACTATATCATCGAATATGAAAAAGGCAATTGGGTGAACATCCCCAATACAGAAGTAGATTCTTACAGAACCGCTTATGTAGACAGCATCAAATGGGCAGGCCAAGTTTATACAGAGCTTAAGAGCTAAAGACGCGAAGTTCTAGGCCTCAGATTTTTCGAGACAATTTGAATTTTTCTTAAACCAGGCTTTGATTAAGGTGCTAAGCCAGCCATAACGCCAGGCCAAAGTAGCCAATACAGGCAAAATCCAGAGCACATAAACGCCAAATAAAAGCTGATCCGCAATAAAGCCAAAAAAATAAAACCAAGCAAAATGGACTGAAAACCACGCAGCTATTAAACTAGTCATACGTTTTTGGGAAACATGCATGTGAACAGGGCCAACAAGGGGCATGAATCCCGCACACCAGCTTCTAAAATGGCTTAAATCTCCCCAAATGCCATGCCCAAGCACCAAAATTAAAATACCAGTACCCAGCAGCCCTAAGGGTTGGCAAAAAAAGCCATACAGCATATTTAAAACAGAAGTATTCATAACGCCAATCCAAAGCAGGCTTGCCAGGGCATTGTAAATCCAAACTTTTAAAGCAGTATGCTCAGGCTGGTCAGGCCTTGTTTTTGTATCTAGATTTAGGCTCAAACGGCCCAAGAAAGAACTCCACAGTGGCAACCAGCCCAACATCCAGCCCAGCATGAATAAAAGCCAGCGGTTTTCTAGTTCTGGTTTTGAAAAATAGCCAAATAGCTTGCTGGGTTGTAGTGGGTAGGGTATATTTTCCATGCTTGGAACCATAAAACTTAGGAAACCTAAACAAATTAAAAATCCCATGCCATAGAAAAACAAAAGCTTAAAAGGCTTTTGAATTAATCCAGCATAAAATTTCTTACGTGCCCTTAATCGCCAAGCAAGTAATCCAAAACAAGCAAATACAAAATAAGAGCTTAAAATAGGCCAGCTGAATAAACTGCTTTGATTAAAATAAAGGGGAATAGTTTCTAAAAGCGTATAAAATACAATAGAAATAGTTAGGAAAAAAGCCCAGATTTGGGCTGTAAAAAACATAAAAGCAGCAGCACTGTAGGCAAATAATTTTGCTTTGTATCTATTTTTAGAATGTTCGGCATCTAAAAAAGTCAGGGCAGCAATATCGCTTGCAAATTTATTTTTAGCGGCCTTAAATAAAAGCAGGCCTATATTTGCATACAATATAATAAAAACAGGCCAATAATAATTTAATTTTTGAGTTTCAAATAAGTTAATAAAATCATCCCAAGAAAAATAAGTACTCAAATAATTATGGCTGCTATTGCTGATATTAATTTTAAAAAATAAAAAGCTTAAAACAAAGAACAAGGCTTGGTATTTAAATAGAATTAAAAATAATTTTAAATCTCCTGAAAATAGAGCGGGGGATTTAAAAAATTCAGAAGATTGCCTTGAATAAAGTTTTAGAGGCAAAGTAACAATCGCAATACCTAATAACATGAAGAATAAATAAGGCGCCTGACTATGAAAAAATAAATTAAATGCAAATAAACCTACAAAAAGACTGACAGCTAAAACAGCAGATAAGCGATTTCTTTTAACCCCCATTTTGTTCGCCGCCCAGTATCTCTTTCAGAGAAGATCCAACACTATTGCTGTTAGCATTGGCGCCTGTGGCAGGAAGGTTTTTTTCAGTTTGAATCAGGATGCTGGCCAATAAAGCCTCAACCCTTTCCATTTGTAAGTAGCGTTTGTGTTCCATCCAAAGCCTATAGGCTTCCATACTGGCCATTTCTCTTAAAAGGGGCTCTGCCGTTAAGGTAGACATGGCTTTGTACCAATTGCTATCTGTATAGCGGCGATTGGCTTCTTTTTCCATCAGCCCTATTAAAGAATCGGTGCTTTCTTTGGTTTTCAATTGGCGTGCATTGTACATATTTAAGAGCGAATATTTAGCAGGAGCCAGCAGGGCTTCTTTTTGAAGGTATTCTAGGGCCCTGGAAACTTTGCCTAAATCAGCCTTGTTGCGATCAGCAATATCAGCCGTGGATAAAGCGTCTTTTTCTTCGATTTTATTTTTAAAATTTGTAAAATACAGTTCCAGAAAATCTTGCCGCCCCAGTAATTTAGATTCAGCGGCAGGATCCGGGGATTCTAGTTGGGTGGTATTTAGGAAATTTCCAAAATTTAGGTTGCCGTACAAATCTTTGTCTTCATAGCAATACAATTCTCTCACCGTGCAATCACTGCCCTTACAGGTTTCTTTTGTATTATCACTGCGTGAGCAATAACTTAAATATTTGGTGAGCAGATCAACGGGATTGTTTTCTGAAAACAAAGAACGTCTTAATTCAGATTTCATGCTAATTTGGTTGCTGCCACTGTTAACATCTCCAGATACACCAGATTTTTGAACTTTGTTTAGGTTAGAGTCTAAATCTTTGAGTTGAGTGGCGCGCTTTAAAATCAAATCAAGTTCTGGAGTAGGGGCAAAAATTTGCTTGCTTTCTTTCGCGATTTCTTTTTCACGAATACCCGCCATAAATTTTAAAAGGCGATGTAAATTGTCTTCAATGCTTTTCACAATGGCATTGGTATTGCTGGCATTGCCACTTACAATGGCATTGGTATTGGCCGTACTGTTGCCCACAATCGTTTCTGTACTGCTGCCAATGGCAGCTGTAATTTCTGGGGCACCAAAATTGGGAGGGGTGGGGTCATCTACAGCCAAGACTTGTTTTGCTATGAAAAAAACAGCCGCAGCAATCAATAAAAGCCAAAAGTATTTTTTCAATTTAAAACTGGAACGAGTATTTTTACTGTATTCGTAATAAAAAGGTAATTTTTGCATTTTTTAATTATCCTTGCAGGGAATAATTTGAGCTTCTGCATTGGTTTTTGGGCAATTTTTTGGGGCTTGGTTTTCTTGTTGGTATTTGCTGCGTTCTGTTTCTTGTTGAAGCAAAACACATTTTTCATCACAGGCGGGCAGAATGGGGTCTTCAGCGGCAATGGCTGGTAAAAATAAAAACCCTAGCATGGTCGCAAACAAAAGGGTAAAGAGCATTCTTAGAATTTTAATAATTTTAATAGTTTTAATCATGTAGTTTCTCCAAAGCTCTTAAGATCAGTGAAATTCTTTGGGGTGAAAAAACCCGTGCCAATAGCTGTAGACGTTCAAAAACCAAGTTTCTTTTTAAAAATAACTTGGCATGGCGATCATTTTTCGGAGCACCTTCAGCTTCTTCAGCATACATGAGGAGCTGGGAAGCGCTACCAGGTTTTAGGCCTTCTAAAGATTGCAAAAGCCGCAGCGCCTTACCTGCAGATATATTAGCAAGAAGAGTCACCATTCTGGATTCATCTTTTAGGTCGAAATTCCTGCTTCTATCTATCGCTGTTCCGAATTCTTCTAGCAAGGCCTGAACCTTGGGGGATTTGTCAGTCGCCCAAGTTTCTACTTTTTCTAAGGCCACCACAATGCGGTAAAGGGTTCTTCTGTCGTAGCTGTCCCAAAAGGCGTGAACAGCATCAGTTCTTAAATCTGGCATGCTTTGCTCTGAAATTAATGAATATTAAAATGTCTCTACGAGTTTAATAAGTTTATATTCATAACAACAGGGGCGCAACTTTTAGGTTTTGCTTGCAAGCATTTATTTTGTATGAAATACAGCCAGGTTTAAAAACTTCAACTATGATATAAATAGACTAATCCCAGGAATAGGTCTTGGTGGATGCGTTTATTTGACTTACAACTTAATAGTTATTTCATGAAGAGGTAAAATAAATCATGGGGATTTTAAAATCAGGTGCTCAAAAAACAGGCAGAGCCCTTGTTTGGCTTTTTGAGTTCAAACCAAAACAATGGTTTTTAGTTGAAGACATCAAAAAGCATGGGCAAGAAGTGTATCAGGCAGGGCGAGAATTATTAAAAACTCAGCAAGCTCAGCGCAATGAAAGTTTTGAAGAAGCCTTGATGCGTCTTGAAATATCAGAACAGCAATTAAACGACATGTTAATGGTTTTCAGAAATTTTTTTATTTTCTATTTTCTATTTTCTTTGGCTTTGTTTTCTTATGGCATGTGGCTGGCATTTAACGCTAATATGCCAGGATTTTTTATGTCTTTGGCCAGCTGTTTCTTGAGCGCTTCTTTTGCATTTAGGTACCATTTCTGGCTTTTTCAACTCAAGCAAAGAAAATTAGGTTGTAATCTAAAAGATTGGTGGAACTATGTTTGGTAAAGGGTTTTTTAAAGGCTTTTGTAAAATCTTTAAATATTTAGGAATTTTAATTGTATTTTTGAGTATGCATGGTGCAGCTCACGCAGCCGAATCAACAGGCGTCAATGTAGATGATTATTTTAAGTTTACAGATACTGATCAATCCATTGAATATCTAGCAGGTATTTTTGGTAATGATATTATGGAAGCGACCACGAATCGAGCCATAATGACAGATGCCAACTATTTGCCACCCCTAATTAAGCATTTTAATGTCATTATTTTTATTGCAGGGGTATTGGTGGTTGGTTATATTATTTTGGTTTCTACCATCAATACAGCGCACGATGGTACGCCCCTAGGTAAAAAATACAATTCACCCTGGATAGTCCTAAGAGCTGTCTTGGGGCTATTGTTCATGGCCCCTCTACCCAATCAAAATTACTGCATGGCACAATATTTCGTGATGTGGGTGGTTTCAAACAGCATTCAAGCTGCGGATTCTATTTGGGTTGTTTTTGTAGACAATGTGAACAAAGGCGCATCCCCCATTCCTAGCAGCACACCCAGAGCCGATGTATTTTCCCATTTGTTCAAACCCATGGTCGCTTCAGCTGCTTGTTTAGCTGCTGTTCAAAATACCGTGAACGGATATATGTTGTGTAGTGAAAATTCTGACGACACTGAGGACACAAAAAGTAAAGGAAGGTTTAATGTTGGTGTTTTTGAAGGTAATAACTTCTCATCTACCTATTTTAACATGAGAAAAGATTATAGTGATGCAATCAAGTTGCCTAATTTCGATCAATTGAATAACGATAACTGCCTTAGGGATAGAGGCTACACGGTGGGTTCCCCCTACACCATAACTAACATCATGATATCAGATCCAACAAATCCAAAGATTAATATAAGGCAAGGGTTTCAAACGGCACGTGGCTGGTGGAATAATCAAGAGGAGGCTTGTGGAAACATCTCCATTCGAATTCCTGAAGCAGGGCGTGATTCAAAATACAGTAGAACAAATATACAGTCTGTTTTAATGCAAAAAGCGACAGCTCGAGCCTTAAAAATTGTAGAAAATAACAAAAATAGCAGTACTCCTGCACAAAATCAAATTTTTATGGATCAAATGGCTGCTACATTGGATAAAATTTCTGGTAATAAATTTACTGTAATAAAACAAAAATACAATGATCCAAAAAATGAAAAAAATCCAGGAAAGATATTAAATGATCCAAATTTATACACATTTGATAAAAATTTATTTTCTGATTTGGATAAAACCCTAAAAGAATATAATGATTTTGTTGGTCCTAACAGCTGGTATCTACATAATGTATTATTTCAATTAAATATCAAGTGTTTTAAAGATGGAAGGAATAATTATAATTGTCTTGATTCGGCGAAAAAATGGAGCGAAAAAGTTCAAGAATTTAGGGTCTGTTCTCAATTAACAGTACAAGCAATGACAACCTCTCTTTTGCAACAAATCATGAAACAATATGTTGTTCTTATAACACAACAAACACATAAATTAAAACTGGCATTCAATAAGATTTGGGGTAGAATATCTTGCGAGGATATTGCGAACTGTAAAATTTACACAGATTCAGATTTGTTTACGCCGTCCATAAAAGGTTTGCTTTATGATACAGATAATTTTGACGATATTCTAAGGGCGCTGAACAACGCCACACGCGCAGCAAATGAAACGCCTTCTGAGGGAGTTTTGAAGCAAAAATGGGAAAATCTAATCAATGAGGAATTTTATAAAAAAATGGGCGATATTACAGCCTTTGTAGATCAGGTGATAAAAGAAGAAGTAGATATCATTCCAACTCAAGATATCAAACGAGCGGGCTGGGCGCATGCAGGGGCGTTTTATTTTGCTTTAGTCCAAAACCCTCCTTCGCCTCCAAAGGCAAATATGGATGAATCAATTATTGATTTTGTTGAAAGATACGATGTTTTAGGCTTTTCACTGAATCCACCCGATCCTATAGGATGTTGTACGGGCAAGTACTCAAGAGCAGGTTGGATTAGGGATGAGGATAGGCAGCAAATACCCTCTATTAGGATGGGGGATAGCCGCTATTGCCTTTGTCCACAACATCCAATTACGCAATATTTGAATTGGGATCACGATGGAGATTGGTATAAGGTAAGAGTGCCCTTACAGCACATTGATTTGTCAGAATTATTACGGCACGAAGGTTATACAAAAACCTATTTATTACAAACAATATTGGCAAACATCGCTTATGAAGCTGTTTTAACCATAGCGCCTGGAGACAGCGGTAGTCCTGGGCCTTTTCGAGGTGTGGATCGAAGGGTCAGGATGGGCGGTTTTGCTCAGTTTTTAGACTCTCTTAGCGGGGGGACGCTTGAGAAATTCCTAACGATGTTGGGTAATAACGAATCAAATCATTTGATTAGTTTGGCTTCTTTTGGAAGAAATTTGGTTTGGTCGGCAGAACAAGGTTGGATTGCAATTTTTGTGATCATGACAGGTTTTGCATTTGGTTTAGGCTGGTGTACCGCGCAGCAGCCCACAGGTTTCCTGTGGGAGGCCATTAGTGGATCCATTGTTCCAGCGATTCATGCTGTCTTGGGCGCACTTTGGTTGGCAGGTGCTTATTTAGGCTATGGCCTGCCCATGATCCCCTATTTTATGTTCACGGCAGCTTTTATGGGCTGGTTGGTCTTGGTGATAGAAGCGATGATAGCAGCGCCTATTTTTGCCTTGGCTTTTGTAATGCCAGGGGATCAAGAATTGGGTAAAGCAGCTCCGGGTTTGAATTTATTAGCCGGAATTTTCTTAAGACCCCCCATGATGGTGATCTCGCTGGCCGTAGCAGCTGTACTGATGCAGGTGATGATGGCTCTTGTAAACAGCACCTTCCAATTGGCAATGGACCAGATGGGTATTAATTCCAACCAAGCAACCTTCGGAAGTTTGCTGCCCATCATAGCCTATATCGTTGTCTGCACAACCGTAATTTCCAAATCTTTTTCAGTGATCACCGTATTACCAGAACAAATTATGCGCTGGATCGGTTCAACGGCAAACACTGGCATGAGTGAATCATCTATGGGCGGTGAGATAAGCTCTAGTAGCCAAGGTAAGGCTGTTCAATTGGGTAAAGGCGCTTCCAACTTTAGCCAAGAGGCAACCAAGAAGGGTGCCGAAGTTGGTGGTAAAGCAGGAGCAGCAACAGCTCAAGCCACAGGAACAGGTGGTGCTAGCGGTGGTGGCGGCGGAGGAGGTGGTGGTGGAACAACAGGTATGGGCGCTGCCGGAGGGAGGGCAGCCGGTGGTGCTGCCGCAGAGGCTGGTGCAGATTCAGTGGTGCCTGGAACTGGAAAATCAGCTAAACCTCTGGGTGAAAAAGCTGGAGGGGCCGCTGGAGATGCTGCTGAAAAGAAACTTACTGATGGGGCCAAAAAAGGCAGCGAGTAGCGCCAGCACAGGAGCAGCCAGTTCAATACCACCAACCGATAATCAGGGCAACAGCGCAGTTTGACTTTTAGCCCCAGAATCCCCCAAAATGGGGGCTATGCAGAAAATTCGTTGGTCTTCAAAATTCTCTTTTATTATGGCTACCACTGGTGCGGCGGTGGGGTTGGGCAACATCTGGAAATTCCCTTACATGGCGGGGGACAATGGCGGCAGTGCCTTTGTTCTGATTTATTTGCTCTGTGTGGCTTTGATTGGTCTGCCTATTTTGGCCGGAGAAATCTTGCTGGGCAAGTTGGGGCGTTCCAACCCCATTAGTAGCCTGGAAATTCTAAGCCAAAAATACAAATTCAGCTCTAAATGGGCCTGGTTAGGGGCCTGGGGGCTTTTGGGCCTGGTTTTGGTGCTGTCTTTTTACAGTGTGGTGGCGGGTTGGTCTTTGGGCTATTTGCTGCGGGGCATACAGGGTGTTTTTCAGCAAAAAACCGCTTTAGAAATTGAAAAAATCTGGCTGGAATTTTTAAGCAATCCTTATGAAATGCTGGTATGGCACACTTGTTTTATTCTGATGACGCTTTGGGTGGTTTCATCCGGTGTGCGGCAGGGGATTGAAAAAGTATCGAAGTTGGTAATGCCTGTGCTGCTTTTAATTTTAATCGGCCTGGTGGCTTATGCCTGTGTTCAGGGTAATTTTAAAGCGGGCTATGAATTTTTATTTAGTTTTAAGCTAGAAAAAATAACAGCCCAAGTGTGTATAGAAGCATTAGGCCATGCTTTTTTTACCTTGGCCACGGGGGCTGGTTGTATGTTGGTGTATGGGGCTTATTTGTCTTCTAAAACGCCAGTGATAGGCAATATTGCTTTGGTAGCTGTGTTAGATGTTTTGGTGGCTTTATTGGCGGGTATGGGAATCTTCCCCATTTTGTTTCAATACAATTTACAGCCAGAAGCAGGCCCGGGTTTAATGTTTAAAATCCTGCCCATCGCTTTTTCAGCGATGCCTGGAGGGCATTTGATTGGCGTTTTATTTTTCTTAATTTTATGGTTTGCCGCCTGGACTTCTACCATTTCCATGGCCGAGCCTTTGGTATTAACTTGTGTTGAAAAATTGAAATGGTCCAGAAAAAAATCGGCTTATGCCATAGGTTTGGCCTGCTGGACTTTGGGTTTGATTTCTGTGCTTTCTTTTAATATTTGGCAGGATTTTAAAATCTTGGGCCGTTCCTTGTTTGAATTACAAGCCGATTTTGCCACCAATGTGGTTTTACCCTTGGGCGGCTTGGGTTTTATGTTCGTTTTATGGAACATTCCACGAAGCATTATCAAAGAAACCTTGGTATTGAAAAATCAGAGCTTGTTTCAAATTTCCTATTTTTTAATGAAATACTTGGCGCCTTTCGCTATCTTATTGATTTTTGTGGCGCAATAAATTTAATGCGTCAGCCTTGAATTAGGTTATATAACTCTTTGCTTATAACTTATTATAACCTATAATTAAACTATGACATATGATCTGATCATCAAAAAACAGGCAAAAAAGAAATTACAAAGTTTATCTAATGCCTTAAAGATTAGAATAACTGAGAAAATAATATGGCTTGGTAAAAATCCGGATGATAAAAACCTAGATATTAAAAAACTAGTAGGTTCACATTATTATCGTTTGAGAGTGGGAGATTGGCCTATAATTTACGAAAGAAAAGATCAAATCAAGGTAATTTCAATAGAAGCATTAAAGCCAAGAGGAGATGCGTACAAATGAATTTGCAAACCATAAAATCGGTGAGTGGGCAAGATGAATATGTATTATTGCCAATGAATACTTATCGTATTTTAAAAAAACAAATCGATCAGATTATTGAACATAATAATGATTATGAAAAATTTGAATTAACAGATTATATTCAAAATCCCTTGGCCATTGCGCGAATCAATGCCTATGTAACGCAAGAGGAGTTAGCGGATTATTTGGGTGTTTCGCAGGCCTATATTAGCAAAATTGAAAATCAAAATACGGTTTCTCCCAAATTAAGATCCAAAATACAATTGGCCTTAGAAAACCTTAAAAAAAAGATATAATTTAAGGCTCTATAGGTGTTGCGGGGAGATGCATACGATGTTAACTTAGAGGCAATTTTTTGAACCAATGCATTAACCCTCATCCGCCTCTTCGAGGCACTTTCGAAAACTCAGAGGTAGAAACTATTTCTTTAAATAGTTATGGGTCTGAATTTGAAAACCGCAGCCATCGTATTTCAATCCTCTGAATAATAAGAGATTAAGGGGTATCAGATTTAGCCTTAAATTCTCAAATATTTAAGGCTAGATTAAATTTGTCTTATGAAGGTCCAATAGGGCAGATGGGCGGCTTAGGGCCGGTGTGCCTCGAGTTACACTTTTTGCATAATTTTATTTTTTCCATGCCATTATTTTCCAGTTCAGAATCAGGTTCTTTGCTATCAACATCAAGGTTTTTTTCGTTTTTTTTCTGAGTTATATGATTCATTATTTTGATTCTTCTTGTTAGCGTTGTGTTATTTTTAGTCGCTATGGCTTCAAAACATAAGTTCCAGGTGCCTTGCACAAGGCGGGAAAATCTGGGTTTCTGCCAACTGTTGGAGCATCGATCATGGGGCCGCAATGTTGGCCTAGCCATTGTTTCCAATCATCCCACCAGGAGCCTAGTGTTTTTTCTGTATTATTTTTCCAATAATCAGCATTATTGGCTCCTGTAGCATCGCAAACCCAGTAATGTCGTTTAGGTGGATTGACTGAGGGGGATAAAATGCCCAAAATATGTCCCGATGTTGCTAAGACATAACGAACAGGGCTATTGGTGTATTGAGCGATTTTAAAAGTTTCTTTCCAAGGCGTAATGTGATCTTGTTCAGTACCTACTGCGTAAATAGATTGCTGAATTTTACCCATGTCTAATTCTAAATTTTTAAATTTTAATTGCCCTTTTTGGCAAAGTTTATTTTTAAGATAGAAATTTTCTAAATAAAAAGCATGCATTTTTTCAGGTAATCGTGTTTTATCGATGTTCCAATACAAAACATCAAAAGGAGGAGGCTCCTCGCCTAATAGATAGCGTTGAACCACGTATTGCCATATTAAACTATTGGAACGTAGCCATCGGAAAGTATCTGCCATGGCTTTTCCGTCTAAATATCCCTTAAAAGACATGAGTTGGTTGATAAAATCTAAAGTGGGTTCGTCTATAAACACCCCAATTTCACCTGGATTTTCAAAATCAACCATGGTGCATAACAAAGTAGCATGTTCAATAGGATTTTGTTTTTTTTGTATGGTGTCGTGATTTGCCCAAGCTAAGAAGCTGGTTAATGCTGTACCCCCCACACAATAACCCACGGCATGTAACGCATCAGCATTTAAAATTTGTTGAACTATTTGAGCTGCTTGTTGTATGCCTTTGAAAAGATAATCTTCAAATTCTAAAATTCTATCTTCTGTTGTAGGATTTTTCCAACTGATCATAAAAACAGAAAAACCTTGCTGAACCAGAAAATTAACCAAACTTTTGTTGGGATTTAAATCTAAAATGTAATATTTGTTGATCCAAGGTGGAACAATTAAAATAGGAATAGCATGTACTTTATTAGTTTGTGCAGTGTATTGAATGAGTTCTAAAATTTCATTTCTGAAAATTACTTTTCCGGGGGTTGTTGCTAAATTTTTTCCAACGCTAAAAGGGGTTTCATCCACCATTTTGACATTTTGGTTGATTATATCTTCCATCAGCAGCATCATGCCATTGAATAAGCTGAGTCCATTAGTTTCTTGAGCTTTTCCCAAAGCTTTTGGATTGGTGGCTAAAAAATTAGTCGGAGAACAAGCATTTAGGAATTGTCGGACCCAAAATGCTGCTTTGTGGCTTGTTTTTGGATCGACATTGAGTCTGGGGCTTTCATAAATTCGATCTTCCAACCAGCGTGTAGTTAATAAATAATACTCTTTGCATAAATCAAAGTAGAGATGTTCACGCCAAACGGAATCTTGGAAGCGCTCGTCATAGGGTTGTGCTGCAATATGGCTTTGGCAAGCCTCTTCATCTACACAACGCATATAAGCTTTTGGAAAAATTTGGGCACAATCTTGTATGAACTGGGCTTGTTGTTTGAATAATTCCGAGGGGTGATTCAACCAAGCGCTTTGGACTTTTAAGCAAGAATCCAAGGCGCCCATGGGATCAAAAGCTTGACTCAAATTAGACCACATACCAATCTCCGAATCTTAGTTTTAGTTAATAATTATCTGTTAGCACTATGTAAGTTTAGCAGCTCTTAGAGACTTGGTTTGGTTGGATTAGACGATATCTCTTTTAAGTCTGGCTTTTTATCTATAGAATCAGGACTTGATGCAGGTGTGCTTGTAAAAAGATAGTTGTCGTTCTTTTTAAGTGGATCTTGGTTTCCTAGAGTTTGTATTAGGCGGTCGAATTCTTCTCCGCCCTCATGAGTGATTGCAATTACTTTAGTGTATCCTCTAGTCGTTTGCTCTGATTCTTCGAAGTCTATCCTAATCTTATTAAAATCTGGCATGTTTAAAACTCACCATATTCATGAAGGGTTGTTTTGATTGCGTTGAGCAATGATTTTTGAGTTTTTATATTTAAATCCAAAAGATGTTTATCGAGCATTAGATCAATCGGTTCTTCCTCATTACCCATGGTACTGGCATTTTTAGACCACCATTGAATGTGTTGTTTTAGTTCTAGTTCTCTGCTTTTTAATAAACCCATGGTGGCATTGTAGAGTTTGTTTAATTGCTCGATACTCAAGTGATAATGTTTACGCACCAGGGCCTTAAATTCAGGATTTAGGTTAGGATCTAGTCTATCAAATATTAAATTACCTCCTAGGGTTTCAATGTCAGGCAGTTTAGGCATAGGAATACTCAGTTGAAGGCTCACACCAATCAGGCCATTGATCAAAGTTTCCAAGGTAGGTTTCAGTAAATTTTCTTCAAAAGACTTAAAGTCCATCGGAGAATTTGTTTTTGCAAATTCTTTGTCTAACCAAGTTTTTACGGTATCAAACACTCCAGCCATATATACAAGTTAGCACAGATGGCTTTTATTCAGAAGTTAAAGTGCATATACTATTAATCTAATAACTGCATATGAGAGGATATCATGAGAACAATATGGAAATATGGGCTTTGTTTTTTAGCTTGGGTCTTTACTTACAGCGGAACGTTGTTTGCCCAAGTACTGGTTTTTGCAACGGATGACTGGGCGCCCTATTTTAGCCCCAAAGTTTTAAACCAAGGGGTAGGGTAACAACTCGGTATTTTTATTTCAAAGAATTCAGTGAATTCCAAGATTTTTACAGGCGCTCTTCTCCAGATATACTGGAAAATATAAAATTAGTAGCTCATAAAAAATTGGATTTGGCTATTGAAGATCGATTTGTAGCGACTTATCGAATTGCGAATGAAATTCCAGAGCTAAAATCAAATTTGGTATTGGTTGAAAAGCCCTTGGTCGAAAATTTATTGTATGTAACTATTAATAAATCAGTACCCAAGGCTGCTGAAATCATTAAAGCTTTTAATACAAGCCTACAAAAAATGAAACAAGATGGATCGTATCAAGCTGTATTAACACAGCATGGATTTTAAGTTATGATGCTTTATATAAGGTACTAGGGAGAGATATTTTGAAATTGGAAATGATCTTTTGTTTACTGGGTGGGCCATTGGCCATTTTCTTTGGTGCAATGGCTGCTATGAAAGTGCTAAGGTTGCCAACAGGGAATGCCTTGATGTGCAGTATCTCCAGTGCGATTCAAGAAGGTGCCCAAGCTTATTTGAATCGGCAATACACAACCATTGCTTGGATTGGTCTGGCTTTGACAGCCTTGTTTTATGCTGTATTGGGCGGCTATGTGGCCTTGGGCTTTGTGATTGGTTCTGTACTTTCAGGTTTGGCAGGATTCATTGGCATGCAAGTTTCTGTTCGTTCCAATGTAAGAACAACAGAAGCGGCTAGACAAAAAGGCCTGGCTGCAGCTCTTGATGTGGCTTTTCAGGCGGGCAGCAGTACTGGTTTTTTTGTTGTGGGCTTGGCTTTGTTAGGGCTTACGGTTTACTACCAATTTTTAAAATCCATGAATTTAGAGCTTCGCGATGTATTAGAATCCTTATTGGCCTTAAGTTTTGGTGCTTCTTTGATTTCAATGTTCGCCAGATTAGGCGGTGGTATTTTTACCAAAGGTGCCGATGTGGGGGCTGATCTTGTGGGTAAAGTAGAAGCAGGTATTCCAGAGGACGATCCCAGAAATCCTGCCGTGATCGCAGACAACGTGGGGGATAATGTCGGGGATTGTGCAGGAATGGCAGCCGATTTATTTGAAACCTATGCAGTGACCATGGTTGCTTCCATGGTATTGATTGCGAGCTTGGTTCAAAATTCCATGGATCAAGCGCGTTTTCTGATTTACCCCTTGGCTCTGGGTGCTGCCTGTGTGATTGGTTCTATCGTAGGGGCCTTGGCTGTTCGTTTGGATAAAAGTCAAAGCATTATGCGAGCTTTGTACAAGGGATTGGCTGTTACCCTATTGGCCTGTTTGGCTTTGAGTTTGATTGCGACAGATTTTATTTTGGATCTTAACCAGCAAAGTGCTTACCAAATAGGAAATAGAGTTTTAGATTCTTGGTCTATGCTATGGTGTGCTTGGTTGGGCTTATTAACAACGGCTTTGTTAGTTTGGGCAACAGATTATTATACTTCAACGAGTTTTAGACCTGTTCGTACCATTGCTAAGGCTTCAACAACAGGTCATGCTACGAATATTATTCAGGGTTTGGCTATTTCTTTAGAAGCAACGGCTCTGCCCGTGATTATTATTTGTGTTGTTATTGTGTGGGCCTATAGTATTGCAGGCTTATTGGGTATTGCGATTGCAGCAACCAGTATGCTATCTTTAGCGGGTATGATTGTAGCCCTAGATGCCTATGGACCAGTTACAGACAATGCTGGTGGCATTGCAGAAATGGCAGGTTTAGACAAAGAAGTTCGAAAAATTACAGATGCTCTAGATGCGGTGGGTAATACCACTAAGGCAGTTACTAAGGGTTATGCCATAGGTTCTGCGGGCTTGGCCGCTTTGGTTTTATTTGCGAGTTATTTACAGGATGTACAATTTTATTTCCCGAATATTGGTAGTCTGGATTTTAAACTAGACAATCCCTTTGTGGTGATTGGTTTGTTTATGGGGGGGCTTTTACCTTATTTGTTCAGCAGTTTAGCAATGCGAGCCGTTGGAAATGCTGGAGGTAAAGTGGTAGAAGAAGTGCGTCGTCAATTTCATGAAATCAAGGGAATTTTAGAAGGTACAGCCAAACCAGAATACAGTCGGGCTGTGGATTTACTCACACGAGAAGCCATCAAAGAAATGGTTGTGCCAGCCCTATTGCCAGTACTAGCGCCCATTGTTTTTTTTGTGCTCTTGTATTTTTCCTTTGGCATTGAACAGGCTCTGGTTGGTTTGGGCGCTTTGCTCTTGGGTTGTGTGGTTACAGGTTTGTTTGTGGCTATTTCTATGACGGCTGGTGGTGGCGCTTGGGACAATGCAAAAAAATACATTGAAGAAGGACATTTCGGCGGCAAAGGTTCTGAAGCACACAAAGCTGCAGTAACCGGAGATACCGTAGGCGATCCTTACAAAGACACGGCGGGTCCTGCTATTAATCCGATGATCAAGATTATTAATCTAGTCGCATTGTTGCTATTGGCCTTTGTGGCGCATTATAAATAAGGCTTGAATAATAAAGCTATGAAAAAATATTTGATCGCCAATTGGAAAATGAATGGATCTTTCAGTACGAATCAAAAACTGCTGGAAGATCTGGCAAATAAATTAGAATTTTTAGAATCTGGAGATCTCATTTCGAATGTAAGTTTGGTGATTTGTCCGAGCTTCTTGCATTTGTGTCAGGTAGGAGATTTTATTAAAGCGCGAGGTTTAAGTTGGCATTTGGGCGCTCAAAATCTAGCGTTTAAGGCACAAGGTGCTTTAACAGGAGAAATTTCTGCCAGCATGCTACAAGATCTTGGCCTAAGTCACGTGATCATTGGACACAGTGAGCGTCGGCAAATATTCAAAGAGGATTCAAATACGATTAATCTAAAATTGCAGTTGGCGTTTAGCCATGAATTAATTCCCGTTTTATGTGTAGCAGAACTTTCAGAATTGGAGGCATCTTTGTCAGTGCTACAGCACTATGCAAAGAGTCCTTGCTTGATCGCCTATGAACCCTTATGGGCGATTGGTACAGGAAAAACACCGGAACTGAAAGATTTAGAAGATTTTCATGGGCAGGTACAAGTTTTCTTAAAACAAAAGGGTTTAGATTTCCCAATTTTATATGGGGGCAGTTTGAATG
>JBJSZW010000172.1:0-10158 GCA_046090565.1 Gammaproteobacteria bacterium | reverse complement strand
TGCAAAACCTGCTGATGCAGCTCCCGCTGAACAGAAAAAAGAAAAGAAAAAGAAAAAAAAGAGAGCAAAAAAACATAAAAAAGAATCTTCACAATAAGCCGTGAGATTCAATAAAAAGGCCCCGAAAGGGGCCTTTTTATTTTACCAGGCAATAGGGTCTTTATTTTGCTTGATGAGATAATCATTTGTTTTTGAAAAATGCCCACAGCCTATAAAACCCCGATAGGCAGATAAGGGCGAAGGATGGGGAGCATTCAATACCAAATGCTTTTTAGAATCAATCACAGCCCCCTTTTTTTGGGCATAGCTTCCCCAGAGCAAAAAAACAATACCGTTCAATTGGGTATTGATTAGACTGATCACTGCATCAGTAAAAACTTCCCAACCTTGTTTTTGGTGGGAAGCTGCTTGATGTGCTTCTACGGTGAGTACGCTGTTTAATAACAAAACACCTTGTTTTGCCCAATGTTCTAAAGATCCTGTACGTGTTTTAAAGCCAGTAGCATCTGCTTTATTTTTTTCAGCTAAATCTCGTTCTAACTCATGATAGATATTTTCTAAAGAAGGTGGGCGAGGAATCCCTTTTGGGACAGAAAAACACAGGCCTTCTGCTTGATTGGGGGCATGGTAGGGATCTTGTCCTAAAATAACCACTTTGAGTGCCTCAAAAGGCGTGAGATCAAAGGCTCTGAATATTTGATTGAAGCGAGGGTAAATAATTTTACCAGCCTTTTTTTCAGTTTGTAGAAAGGCGCGCAAACTTTGCATGTAGGGTTTGGAAAATTCAGGCATCAGCCAAGATTTCCAACTGGGTTCGAGTTTGATTGATTCGATAGACATAGAATAGAGATTTTATTTTTTTTCTTTGAGTTGAGCAACCAAAGAATAATCTCGACCTTGGTGAATAAAAAACTTTCCAACTAGGTTTTCTTGTTTTAGAGTAACCCAGCCTCGACCACAGGCTTCATTTCCATCATTAGTGCCTTGCCAGGAAAATTCTAGAACATCGTGTCCGCTGCGTTTACCCAGTCGATAATCAATGTCGCCTTCTAGAAACGCAAAAACAAAATCGCCGTGATTCTCTGATAAAAAACGTATAAGAGCTTCGCCGCGATTGTCTAGTTCATCCAAATCCATGCCCTGAACTTCGGATATACGCCAAATTCCGTGAAATGTTTCTTGACTCATGGTATAATGCAGTTCCAAATAGAATAATTAAGTAATAATTTAAGTTGTCTATTTCAAGAGTAGCAAGTTTATGCGGTCTTTGTTGAATACCCCAAATAGCCGGCAAGCGCTTTTGTCTAGGGCCCAAAATCTAGCAGGCTTAAGCCTCTGGGATTTTTTACAAATCCATGGCCAATCGTTATCTATATCTATCAATACAACTCGAAGTTTAAGTTTAGAAAACCCAAAAAACCTATTACATTTAAAAGGCAAGATAGGTCAATTCTTGGAACAATACCTAGGTGCTGATGCAGGTAATCAGTCCAAGCCAGATTTCGTAAATTTAGGCGTGGAATTGAAAACCATACCAGTTGGCTTCTTAAATCAAAAAATTCAAATTTTAGAATCTACTTATATTTCTGTTTTGCCTAGCCTACAAGAAATTTTATTAGAAACTTGGGAAACGGCTAAATTAAAACAAAAAATTCAATGCATTCTATGGTTGCCTTTAGAGGGAAGCTCTAAAATACCTTGGCCTGATCGTAAAATTGGCCAGGCTTTTTTATGGTCTCCCTCCCCTGAACAAGAAAAAAGATTAAATCAAGATTGGTTGGAAATTACAAACCACATTGCCTTGGGGGATTTTCAGAACTTAAATGCCTATTTAGGCCAAAGTTTACAACTAAGGCCAAAAGCGGCCAATGCCGCTGCTCTTAAAAAACAAGCAATAGTCAATCAGGATGGGGAGCTGCAGTTTTTACAGCCCAAGGGTTTTTATTTTAGAAGTAGTTTCACGCAAGAAATTTTGGATGGGCATTTTAATTAGCTTTTAAAAACAATATTTGTTTTTAAAAAAATATTCGTATATACTGATTAAATATTAACCCGTAACAGAAACAGATTTTATGGAGCAATTAAAGTGCATCAGCATCAATTTAAAGACACTGAGATATTTCCAGACATCGCCCAGCTAGAATCAAAAGAGAATTTAAAAAAATTAACAAAAATGTTAATAAAATTATTTGATTTATGGCAATTGGATACTGCTAGTCAATTAAATTTATTAGGACTTAGTGAGACCAGCAGGGCAACTTTAGCGAAATACAGAGATGCCAAATCTAGCTTAGCTTATAACAGAGATGCCCTAGATAGGGCTGGGTATCTTTTAGCTATGCATAAAGCTTTACGCTTATTGTACCCCCATAATAAAGCGATTTGTTATTCTTGGATAAAACTTAAAAATAAAGCTTTTAATAACAATATGCCTTTAGAAATTATAAAAGAGCAAGGCATAATAGGACTAGCACTGGTAGCTAGGTATTTAGATTTTGTTCGAGGACATTAATGCAATGCAATCAACTTTATTTGATAAAATACAAGATCTAAATCAAGATGTGTTTAGAAATATTGTGTCTTTGGCAAAGTCTCAGGATTTATTTGATGATTTATATGAAAATACGGATGGTTCTGATAAAATAGCTCAAATAGCAGAAGCAAGGGTGAAAATGCAAATTCCAGGGGATATGCTGTCTAGAGGATTTCATTATACAACCGCTATAGAATATCCTTTTCATACTGAAAATTTTCATGCAACAAGATTTGGGGATGGTAGTTACCCTTGTTGGTATGCTGCCACAGATTTAAAAACAAGCGTTTATGAAACAGCCTATCACACCATGCGGGATTTATTAAATGCTGATATTAAAGAAATTGTGATTCGAGAAAGAGCAGTTTATAAAATCCACTGCAGAGGATTATTAATAGATCTAACCCATAAAAACATTGAATACCCAGATTTAATTAATAAGAGTAATTATGTTTTTACCCAAGCCATAGGAAAAAGAATTTATACAGAGGGGCACCCGGGCCTGATTACAAATTCGGCTCGATTAATCAAAGGTGAAAATTCGGTGTTATTTAAGCAGGATGTATTAAATAACCCAAGAGTTAGCAGCTACTTAACTTATAAATGTGATGCAAAAAATTCAGAAGTTTTTGTATATAAATACGGCAGCCAGCAAGTATTATACACCTACAGACTGGATTGAACACTGGGGATCTTGAGTTTTGGGTGGTTTTTTGTTAGGGTGAAATTTCGTTCCAATTAATTAAATAATATAAAAATTTAAAATACCCAGGAGATACACCTATCATGAAACCCCCTATTGCTAAACCACCCCAGTATTGGCAGGCCATATTTTCGACAGGTTTGGCTTTGTTTGCTATGTTTTTTGGCGCAGGAAATATGATTTATCCTTTGGAATTGGGTGTGAAAAGTGGTTCTGCACTGTTATGGTCGGCCTTAGGGTTCTTGGTTTCTGGTGTGGGCGTGCCTTTTATTGGGCTTTACGCCATCGCCCTATTTAAGGGAAATTATTGGAATTTCTTTAGTACCTTGGGCAGAATCCCTGCCTGGATAATGATCATGTTCCTGATGATTATTATAGGCCCCTTGTTTGCGGTCCCTAGAACAGAGATTTTGGTGTTTAATACTTTAAATCCCTACATGGAACAGGCCGGTATTGCGATTAGTGCTGCGCATTTTTCAAAAATTTACTTTGGTATTTTATTTCTCTTGGCTTATAAAGAAAGCAATGTGATGGATATTATTGGTAATATTTTAAGCCCGATTAAGGTTCTTTCTTTTGGATTTTTGATTGGCGCGGCCTTTTATTTGGCGCCAGCCTATCAAGCATTGGATTTAAGTGCTGGAGTGGCTTTTAAATCCGGTATTGATGCAGGTTATAGCACCATGGATTTATTGGGGGCTTTTTTCTTTGGTTCTGTGGCCTATCACGCGGTTAAAAACAAGTTAAATCAAGAAGAAAATTCAGAAAAATTGGCCATTAAAATGCTTTTGAAATCCAGTGTGGTTGGGGCGGTTTTATTGTGTTTGATTTATTTGGGTTTTATGCTGGCAGCACATCGCCATGCCCAAACTTTAGGATCTGAAAAAATAGAGGCCTTGATTGGCTTTATTGGAAAATCAGTCCTAGGCAATAAAGGTGGCTTGATCATGGGCCTTTGTGTTGCGGTGGCTTGCTTTGCCACAGCCTTGGCTTTGATCAATGTATTTAGCCATTATTTGTTCAATACCTTGTTTAAGCAAAAACTGCCTAAATTGCTTTGCTTAGCGATTACAATTTTAATTGCTTATAACATGAGCTTATTGGATTTTAGTGTTTTGCAGCACTATTTGGGTGAAATCCTAAACGTTTGTTATCCAGCATTGATTGTATTTAGTGTTTTAAGCATTGTTCACAAACACGTTAATCTTAAGGCCTTTCAAATTTCTGTGCCCGTATTGGGCACAGCGATTTTAGCCTATGTGTTTCAGAATTTTTTAGCTTAATATTTCTGGGTGATCAGAAAAAATAGAATCTAGTTCAAACCACGGCAAAGCATAAATATGCTCGGCAATTTTAGCTCGCCGTGGTGTGCGACAAACGATATAAGAGGTTTTAATTTTATCCGGGTACAATGATTTTAAAAATTGTAAATGCTTGATTTTAGACCGATCGGGATCTGTGTCCCACTTCACCTCTATGGGGATCCATAATTGCGCTGAAGTGATGATCCAGTCTATTTCTGCGCCAGTATCGACATCTCTCCAAAAATTTAATTTGGCATACAAACATTTTAGGCGGAGTATACGAAGCAATTCTAATCCCACCCAGGATTCTAAACAATGCCCCAAATTTTCCCTTGGCAGATCAATGCCTTCTTGGGCCGCAACTCTACGAACACCTAAGTCAAAAAATAAATAACGGGGAGATTTAATTAAACGACGACGCGTATTACTGAAGGTTAATGGCTCAATACGTTCTGCGATTAAACAATCTTCTAAAATTTCATAATAAGATGCAATCGTAGTGTGTGCCACACCAATTTCTTGGGATAATTTGCTAAAGTTAACTATTTTTCCAGATTCGGCAGCAGCTAATTCCAAAAATCTTGAAAAGACACCTATTTTTCGAACAATGGCTTCTTGTCTGATTTCTTCTTCTAAATAAGTAATCACATAAGAACGCAAGTCTTCAGTTCGATGTTTAGGGTTAATGGTTTTTAAAATCCTAGGGAGGCTGCCGTAGAGCAATAGCTCTAATAAAAATTCATCTGTGCATAGCTTAGGTTTTGGTTCTATCTTCCATTCGGACAATAAAATAGGGTCTAATCTTAAAATAATAATACGGCCTGGCAACCAGTTTACAGTTTTATGGCGTAGTTTTCGAGCAGAAGATCCTGTTAATAAAAACTGTGCTTTTTCATCATCAATTAATAATTGTACAGAATCTAATAGTTCGGGATTTTTTTGAATTTCATCAATAATGATCAATGGCAGTGAATGAGTTGTAGAGCTTAACTTAGCATCATGCAAACTTTCAACTTCTTCTAATAAGCGATTAGGATTTTTCTCATAAAGTAACCGAGTTTTTGGTTGCAATAATGATAAATAGAGGTCTGGTTTGAGCTTCTTGATTAAAGTTGTTTTTCCAGTTTGTCGCGGGCCAAGCAATAAAATGCTTTGGCCCCTATTCAAGGTTTCTTGTATGTGATTTTCTAGATGCCGATAAATGTGTGTCATAAACTCAATTTTCGGCTATTTTTGAGTTTACGTCAATCAATTGGTGAGCATTGATTGCGGTTTGGGTAATTGCACGCAAAATGCTAAACTTAAAGGCATGCTAAATCTATTCAATTTACCCAATCTAAAACCCAGAAACTTTTTGGCCTTAGGCCTTCTAGCCCTGGTATCTATAACGCCAGCCATAGGCATTGCTGCCTCAAGTGGCTTGGATAACCCGGCCTTGATTCGTTCTGCCGCAGAAAATTCAGATCCCAATGCCCAATTGGCCCTGGGGCTTTTGTACTTGCGGGGCGAAGCTGGGCTACTTAAAGATGCCCGGGAAGCGGCTTACTGGATTCAAAGAGCGGCCAAAGGCCCTATGAGCATTCCAAGCGCTAAAACCCAATTAGGGCATTTGTACCGCGATGGCTTGGGGCTGAAAGTAGATTTACAACAGGCCAAGCATTGGTACCAAAGCGCTGCCCTAGAAGGCGATGTACAGGCCATGTTGGCCTTGGGTGAATTCGCCCAGGGTTGGCATGGGGCCTGTGGAACCCAAATTTCTGAGGCAGAAGCCATTAGCTGGTACCAAAGAGCCGCAGCTTCCGGTTCAAGCTTGGCGGAATACCGTATGGGCTGGCTTTTGGTGCGGGATCAAAGCCCGCTTGTCAATTATCCCATCGCGGTGGATGCTTTAATGCAAGCTGCTGAAAACAATCAGCCGGTTGCTTTGTCTCAAGTAGGGGATTTGTATTACCAGGGCAAATTAGGGGCTAAAAATTTAAGCAAGGCGCGTGAATACTATGAGCGTGCCGCAAAATTAAGTTTACCCAGCGGTGCTTTTAAATTAGCTATGCTCTATGCCCAGGGTGAAGGTGTGGCCCAAGATTGGAAAAAGGCCCACTATTGGATGCAGGAAGCTGCTAAATGCAGAATGGCCAATGCAGAATTCCAATTAGGCGAGTGGTATTTTAATGCCCAAGGTGTTGCTAAGAATCTAAAACAAGCCGCTTATTGGTATGAAAGAGCTGCCAAACAAGGTTTGGTCATGGCCCAAGTTCAATTAGCAGATTTCTACCATGCCGGTAAAGGCCTACCTAGAATGCTAGAGCAAGCCGTGCATTGGTACGAAAAAGCGGCCCAGAAAGACAATACTTATGCCAAGTACATGTTAAGCGAACTCTATGCCCAAGAACGCGGCAATGTGCGCATCGATTTGGCCCAAAGTGTGTACTTTAGAAAGCAGGCAGACAAAGGCCTGGATAAACTATGGGCCATGTACCGTGTGGGCCGTAATTACCAAGAAGGCTACGGATTTAAACAGGATTATGAAAAAGCCTTTCGCTGGTATCATAGTGCAGCTTTGAAAAACCTAACAGCAGCCCAAACTACTTTAGGGGATTTGTATGCCCAAGGTTTTGGAATAGACATGCAAGGCAATTTGCAATCTAAAGCCGCATTTAATTGGTATTTGAAGGCTGCGAATTTGGGCGATAGCTACGCACAGTACCGCTTAGGTTTGATTTACCTGGATAATTTAGAGGGCAATCCTAAAAATAAAAACAAGGCCTTTGAGTGGCTCGAAAAATCAGCTTATAAAGGCTTTAGGCCCGCTCAGCAAGAATTGGGCATTTTGTATTATCTAGGCCTAATCACCAAAAATGATCCCGTAAAGGCCTACGGTTGGTTAAAATTAGGCACAGAAAAAACAACAGATTTCACCCCAGATGAACTGCTTAATTTAGTAGATACGATGGATCCCCAAGTGCGCGAAAAATCCGTGCAAATGGCCAGTAAACTAGAATACGAAATAGCACAGCGACAGGCGCAATTACAAACAAAGCCTTCAAAAAAATCTAGGCAGCAAAGTAAATAAAAATCCTCTAAACTTCAGGCTAATATAGGTCTTAAAGTTTAAGAGGATGTACCCATGCCAACTCCACCTAAAAACCGTAAAGGTTTGCTTTCCAAAGAGGAAGAATTAGAAAGGAATGCCGAGCAAAAAGCGCTAGAAGAGAGGGGGCAAGCCCTTCAAGGTAAGATAGGCTTGTTTGCCAAAGGTGCGAAACCCAAAGCTTCCCCTCCACCAGAAGAAGAACCAGAAACAATGACCGTTGAGGATGAGGATCCTGGTGTATTTGGAAAAGTTCATAATGATGCGCAAGGGGGCCGTAAAGAAAGGGATGCTCTTGCAGCAAGAAATGAAGAACAACGCCGGAAAGCAGAAGAAACAAAAGCTAAAACCAATCAGGCAAATGCAAGAAAATCAGAAAAACAAAAAGAAGTAAAACCTACAACACAAGCACTTACTCAAAATGTGGCTGGTTTTTCGGCAGGAGTGAGTGCAATAAAAGACAAAGTTACAGGAAATAAAACGGCAGAAGATTATCGAGAACAAGACTATGAACAGCAGAAGCTTGTTGATCTAAAAAATATGAGAGAAAAAATATTAAAAATAAAAGGTGAAATGGAAAAGTTTAAATTAGAGATTGATAAGACCACGGAGCATAATTACAGCCTCGAAAATTTTCAAAAAGACGCAGACCATTTATTGGACCTTATGAAAAAAAATAAGGATAATTTACCAAAATCTGACTTAAGAGCCTTGCAAGAGTTGGCAACGCAAATGACAGAGTTTGTGGACTCTAAAAAAGCTTTGAAAGGCATAATGATGAGTGCCAAAAGCTTGGGGGAACAAGGCAAAAAGTCACTGGATGAGACACATCAAAAATTCTCTGGTTTAAATAAAGAATTACAATCTGGCTTGGCCAAAAAAATAATAGGAAAAGTGAGTGAAAGTATATTAGGTTCAAAAAATCCGCAAGAAGAATTGATTTTTGAATTGAAAACACAACAAAAGGCCTTAAACAAAAATGAGAAAAATCAATCCCCATTAGAAAAACTGATGGAATTTGATGTAAAAAAGCTTTACCAAAAACTGGATGATGGTTTGGGGTTCAAGTCTAAATTAGTACACAAATTTAATGATAAAATTGGTTCAAAAATTGGGATTACCAAAAAAAGCCCTATTCGGGAAGAGCAGTTGGATTTTCTGCAAAGTTCTTTGAATTATGCCAAGGATCACTTAAGTTCACCTCTTGATCGTCAAGTTTTCTTGAAAGATATCTTGGAGGGTTTACAAAAGGAATTGAAAGGCGAAAAAAATGCAGCTCCTACTAGTCGTTTGGAAACGTTGGTGGATATTTTATTAAAAAGCGAGCCCATAGCAAAGGCAATTGAAAAACCTACAAAACAAAAAGAGGCTGAAATACAACAGGGCCGCATTGAGCAAATGCAGGTGCTTGCGAAGGCGCATTTAGACGCCAGGCACCAGTCCAAACCTGGGCCAGACATCAAAAAATAGGGATCATGGCTTATTTATGCCTGTTTAAGGCTTGCAATTTGTATTATAATAGCCGCTGAAGATTGAGATTGACAGTTCAATAATCATACGCAAATAATAAATAAAAGAGATCATACACATGTTTAAAAGATTTTTAACAAAGCTTTGCTGCGCCTCTGTGGAGCAAGAATCTGCTGCATCTAGTCATGTGGCGGGTGTTTCACCCAAGTTGGATGAATTCAGTGGTGCTGCTAGTGCTGCGGGTTTTGAATCCGCAAGGACGCCGGTGACTGGGGACCCTCGATCGCCTGCTTTGCTTTCTACGATTGATGAATCTGACGAAGAGCTTGCTGATGCGTCTGTTAAGGCGCCTAAGTTAAATCCACCGAAAGCCCCTAAGCCATCAGGCAAAAAAGAAGCAGATAGGCCAGATAATATAGAATTAGACAAGAAAGAAGCGGATTTTGAAGATTTTTCACTGGGAAAATCAATGAAGGCAGCATCGCCTAAAACCAAGGAGTTTTTGATCCATCACATGACAGACAGGCGCCCTGTGGGAAGGAATTTTTTAGTACCACCTTCAAAATATGGGGTATCTGCTGCTTTGGGCGGTACCGGAAGATCTAGCTTTACTGGCCCTGAAGCCTTGGCTTCGTCCTCTAAATCTAAAAATGCCTTGGTAAAGCCTAGTTAGGTTTTTGAACCAGGGGGCTGATTCTTTTCAAATGCTTTTGTTTAGGGCAATTAGGCATGATGGAAAAGATGAGGGAGGGGAAGCCAGGCCTGCATTGGCTTTGCCCCAGGAAGAGCAAACCCAGGAAGCGGTGATCAGAAATAGTTCTAGTTTGTCCTGATTTGTTCAGGCCAAATTCTGGTGTATAATCAGGTATGCATTTTCTATGGTTTAAGGCCTTACATTTGATTTTTATGGTGACTTGGTTTGCTGGGTTGTTCTATTTGCCCAGGCTCTATGTTTACCATGCCATGAGTACGGACACTGTGAGCTTGAATCGATTTAAGCTCATGGAAAGAAAGCTGTATTATGGCATTATGATGCCTGGAGCTGTTTTAACCTTGGTAT